>CAJUCC010000080.1 GCA_910585205.1 uncultured Lachnospiraceae bacterium | reverse complement strand
ACGGCGTGGAGGACTTTCTGCGCCATCGTGTACATCTTCCAGTCCTGCACCAGCGGCGAGCGGCAGACGTTCTCAATGCTCAGGCCGTTTTTCAGCCTTGCCGCTATGGTCCCCGTCCGGGTCTGGTCGTAGCATTTATAGGTCATCACCGGTATCCAGCGTCCACACATCCGCTTCCGTTCCAAACGCCGGTGACGTTCCCCGCAGGGCAGTCAGCGCATTCAGGCCGCAGAATACGTTCCCCTCCGGAGTCTCCAGATCATATGTTGTGATTGTTGTGAGCCGGCAATATGGCATTCATTACAAACATAATGTCCTTTTACGCATCTGGTTTTACTCGCTTCCTTTTTGTGGCACACGGCACATTCCATAACCGTATCTGTTTCCATATATGCAAGCGGCGCTTTACATATCAGGCATTCTTCTTTCATCGTACCCTCCTCTCCCCAATGCTGACTTTCTCACCCCTATTATACCGGACATCCCGCAAAAAATCACTCACTGTTTTGGGAATGTTTATAAAATCGCGACAACTGTTTCTTCTGCTTTCTTCCCTGCATCTGTCATTTGAAGTCCAATATCTGCTCCACCGAATTGGACAGATAGCAGAAGGTTCCGTCCGCAAACGGCCGCACGACAATCTCGTTTGCGTAAGCCCGGTCTGTCCCGTAATCCGGCCATACCCCGTCCACACAGAGCGTAATTGTCCCATCCTCGTTCTCCCGGTAATCAGTCACTTCGCCAAACGGCGCATACTGACTTCCCACGGCCAGTTCATACGGATAGCTTTTGCCGGCCTTATCATATCCGCATGTTTCCCGCAGTTGTTCGGCGGACACAGGGAAATAAACCGTCATAAGCGCCTCGAATAATTCCGCGGGTATCCTGCCGTTTTCGGCCTGCAGATTTTTCCCCGTATGCATCCGGTAGATATCGGAAAACATACAAGGTTCCAGAATATCCGTCACGGTTTCCGCATTCCAGTCACGCACAAGCATCGAATACCCCGCGTAGCTCACTCCGCTCACATACCTGCGCGTCATCTCTCTGCAGGTATCGGACAACGGCCGCAGACGCCAGTATTGCCGCATACCGGCATACTGCATTGGATCGGCATAGGTGTAGATAAAATATCCCTTTTCCGTCAGCAAAACCTCCGCAATGTCGCTGACTACCGTATGCCGGATTTCCGGTATCCCGCCTTCCTGCCAGCCGATTCCGATATAATATGTCTGTACCGCATTGTCCCGGTGCAGAAACGTCATGGCGCCGATCAGTCCGTCCGGGTTGACCTGGTATACCGTCACCGTCGTTTCCTCTTTTCTCATATAAGCGTGGTAAAAGTCTTCCAACGCTCCGTAATTTTCCATATTTGTGTCCGCCGTGACACTGGTATAACCGGCCTGTCCGAGAATGGCAGCCACTTCCCGGCACTGGCCGGCGGTGAAGTTCCGGACGTTGGACGCATAGCCCGGCCCCTGCGCCGTATCCACATGCCAGTAGACTTCCGCGGTCTTCGCAGCCGCCGCCAGCGCCTGCCGTTCCAGCCGCTCTTTTTCCGCCGGCCGGAACAGACAATCCGCCGGCTGCGGCAGCAGCCAAAGTGAAGATTCCTCTGTGTCTGTCTGCCCGCCGGTTTCCGTTTTCATCCCGTTCTCTGCCGCTGCGCCTGTCCCGTTTTCCGCCGGATCACCACACGGATCCACTGGCCGGCGCGGCACATATCCGTACGACGCACTGTCGGCTCCCGGTGTAAGCATCCGGTTTGACACATACTGAAAACCACCGTCCGCCAGAGGGCGAATCACAACCGTATGCGAAAATGCCCGCGCCGTGTCCTCTTTTGGCCAGACCGCATTCACGGTCAGCGTAAGCGTGCCGTCATCGTTTTCCCTGCCATCCACCACTTCGGGATACGGGATGTCCGGCTCTCCGGTTTCCGCAAATCCCCGCGGCATATAGAGATAGGTTTCACTCGCAGAGTCATATACCAGTTTTTCCCGCAGCGCTTGGCGCTCCGTACGGAAATACCGCAGAAGAACCGTTTCCAATACGCTTCCCGGGATCCGATACCGGACATCCGCATTCAGATCGTCACCGGCTGTATACGGCAGCGGCCGCCGACAGGCAAGCGGATACAGCCGGTCAAACAGATCATAAAAATCCAGTGCCCCAAAGTCAGCTTCACTCCAGTCTGTGAAAAACATATTGTGATCCCGGTAGCCGACCGGCCGGAGATACTGCCTGTTCCATTCCCTGAATTTTGCATCCAGCGGTTTTACCCGCAGAGCCCTGTGAACCGGCACATCGCTGAGTGCGAGCACAGAATCGAATTCCGTGCGATACCGCCCGGAAAACAGCAGGTATCCCTCTTCCGTATACGCCCATGTATCCGCGGAATACGCCGCCACACTCTGCTGCTCCGCCAGACCGCCCCCGTTGCATACATAATACCCGCTGAGAATATCAACACCGCCGTTTTCCGTTCGAAACATATCAATGCGGAATGCTTCCGGTGAAACGACCGACACAGTCGTCAGTTCTGCCCTTTGCCCGGCATCGACAGCGGCGCAGAACCGGATAACCCGCTGCGCCTCTGTCATGTCGGTCTGATTGTCACTGTCAACCGCCGTATAGCCAAGCTCACCGAGCTTCCGCACGATTGCGCCGGTCGTATCCTTGCGTTCCTGTGCACCGCTATCCGCCGCATCGTAATCCACATCGCCAAAAGCCGCGGCAACCG
This sequence comes from uncultured Lachnospiraceae bacterium, assembly GCA_910585205.1. GTDB lineage: Bacteria > Bacillota > Clostridia > Lachnospirales > Lachnospiraceae > VSOB01. The sequence continues at coordinate 14,730 of CAJUCC010000080.1, read as the reverse complement.
CCGCGGCACACTCACGCATCGTTTCGGTCTGTCCGGCCGCCTCCGCAGGCATATCGGCCGTGTTCTCCGCTATCGCCTTATTCCCCTCTGTCTGTGCTCCGCATCCCGTTATGACAGCGATCATACAAAGCATAACCGCCGCCCGGATTTTCAGTTTCCTGCTTTCGTTTTTCATAAATCCCACACCTCATGCTCTATATATTGCACTTGTAAGATTTGTGTGTCAAGCAAAATCACAATTCTTTCATCAGTGCCTGCAGCATCATAATATGATATTCCTCATCCTTTATAATGCGCTGTAAAACCGCAGTCACACAGGCATCATCCATTTGTTTGATATGCATGACATACTGTGCAATCGCCTGTTTTTCGCTCTCAATATCAGCCGCCAGCATTTCGGCCGTCTGACAGGGCAGCGTCAGATACTGCGGCGTCCACATCCGTTTTCTTCCGCCGCAGTATCTTGCCACAAAATCCACCTCCCCACCGAGAAGACAGATCAGCTCTCCCAGCGTCTGCAAATGCATCATCTCCGCCATCGCAATGCTGAGAAGCGTTTTGGCAAGCGGACATTTCTCATATGACAAGCGGTTTTCATTGTTGATATACTGTGTAATGGCCGACAGCTCCGATACCGCCCCGCAATAATCAACGCTCAGCAGATCGGCATACACACGGTTTTTCGCCTGCACCCTGACAGGCGGATACGGCAGAGCCATCATAGCCGGCGCCAGTCCGTGAAAACTGCACGTATTTTCCAGCGGCGCAGCATTCCCTTCCATAGACATAGACAGCGTCCCCCATAACCCTTTCTGCCATCATATGTCAAAAAAGCCGGAGCGTGCATTGATCGGCCTGTCCGTCACACATAAATGTTCATATGGCTGCCGAAATATACAGAGAATTCCACCCATTTGCACTTGACAGTAAAAATAATATCCATTACACTAAAAAAATGGGAAACAGACAATGTTCTTGGTTGCAAGGGAGGAATTGTTATGACAAAAGAAGAAAAGAAAGAGATTCTGTTTGGACGCAAGGAAGAATCTGATGGTTACACCGTTACACTGATGGGCCATTGGAACAACGACTCCGGTTGCCGTCTTGACTGACAAATCGGAAAGGGCTGTCGCATGGAGTAATCATTCGGTGATTCGAATGGTTGTTCAAGCGACAGCCTTTTTGTGTTTTCGTATTTCTTACACAGATCATTTGTCAGATCAAGCCCGGTAAACTGTTACGTTCATTATATACTAAAGTATAGGAGAATATATATGTCGTTCTCTAAAGCACGTTTTAAAGCCCTGCATTTTGAGTTAACAAACAAATGCAATCTCCGTTGCAGGCATTGTTATAATATGAATTACCTTACATCGTCTGCGCCAGAATTATCATTGACTCAAGTAAAAAAAATAATTGATCTGGCGCAAGACATTGGTTGTGCGGATATTGGTTTTTCTGGTGGAGAACCGTTTGCAAGAAAAGATTTTATAGAAATACTTGAATACGCAAAGAAATATCCCATTCATGTCCTTAGTAACGGCGTATTAATTGACGAAGCCGTTGTTGAGAAATTAAATGCAATTCCCGAATTAATTCTCGAAATCAGAATTAGTCTTGACGGTTTGGACTCTCATGAAAAAATAAGAGGAATTTCTTATACAGACGTCTTAAAACATATTTGCCTGTTGTTGGAAAATGACTATGTAGTTACCGTTAACACTATGATTACAGAAGATAATCTTACAGAACTTAATGATATGTTTACCCTGTTTTCAGAAATCGGCGTAGATCGTTGGCGTCTGGACTTCATTTTTTCTTCCGGCAACGCAAGTAAAAACGGGAAATTCTATAATGAACCCGATAAAATTCTCGCAGCGTTGGAAAAACTCATCGCTCGCTATATCAGGGAACAACCCGCATTCGAATTTGATGTTAATAAACTGTTCCGCTCTTCTCTGCTTTCAAATTCGGTGACTTTGTCCTACTCACTTGATAGCAAACCTTGTGAATATCAAGGGTCGCTGACTGTCCGCCCTGACGGTCAGGTTTCATTTTGTCCATCGCTTGAACTTACACACGGAAATATATTGACAACTCCTCTTTCCCAAATCACGAGTGATGATAAATGGGTGGAATTTTCCAACATTACTGTTGTTGATTTAGATTCGAGATGCCATAATTGTGTATATATGCCCTATTGCGGAGGAGGCTGCAGAGCGGATGCCTACTATGAAACGGGGAGTTTGTATGGCATTGCTCCATTTACCTGTGAATTAATGAAACTTTATGTTGAAAAGGTAGTTCCAATGATTATGGCCTATCGAAATACGTCTGAAAATGTTTAACTATACACTTGATTATAAGTATGATCGTATCCGGGAAGTACTTTCTGACGAAGATCTTGGTAATATCAGGCATGTAATTCAATTTGAGAAACATGCGGAATATTTTAGCAGTGGACGTACTTGTTATTACAAATTGCAAAAACCGGTCATGATACATGGCATTAAATATGAATGTCTTAAAATAAAAGGACTCGGTTACGGAAATGTTAACGGCTATTGGGCATTTCCCGGAAAAAGTTGTTTTAAGCGAAAAGAACCCCATTTTGGATTTAACGAGAACGGAATCGTTATTCCTGCATATTCTGATGATGCGCCTTTTGGAGGAATTGTTTTTTCCAAAGCACAAAATGAGGTGAATAACTTTATAACCTTATTTGACAATGCTATCGTTTCGCTTTTTCCAATTGCTCTTGTAAAGTATAACATTACCTTTAACGGAAAACCGCTGGCATGTAATATAGCGTTATGTGAAGACTATCCTCCAATAAGAATGAATCGGATGTTGGTCGATGCTCATTCTCTATCTGGCTGTGAACAATCATATTTTGACAAGATTTCGGCTCTTTTGGGGCTCGCCGGTTATCATTCGTCCCTGCAATTCCAGATTTGGACGGAAATCGCAACGAAGTACGCAAACTCTATCCGTAAGATGAATGAAGCAGGCTTGTGTCTGCACTCTGGCGGATGGAGCAACATTCAGTTCTCTCTTCAACAACAACAGATTGTTTTGATTGATATGGACTCTGTACGGTCTCTCAGTTCATTTCCGGAACAGATAAGGGCACTTTACGCACTTCGGGATATTATCAGCAATTTATATCGTTTTTTTATTAATTTATATCATCCTGATACGATTTCTCTGGTAACGACTGATTTATTATATCAGTTTGAATTCCCATATTATTTTTTGTGCGGCTATTTCCGTAACGTACCGTCAGATGATTTATTCAAATGCTCAGTAAAAATTACCAGGTATTACGTCCATAACTGCTTCACGGCTATCAAAGCGATCGAGCAAAAAATGCTCTCACTCCCTTCCCGGGAGCAGAAAAAAATGGAACTGCGTATGTTTGGGTTTTATGACTACTGTTTTCGCTTGCTATATCCTCTTTTTTTAACGGAAGATACGTCAACCAAAAATGAAAACACGCTTTCCCGATATGTGGGATTGTCCGACAAATAGCAAATAATTTGCTGCTGTACAAGGAAGCAGTGTGTGAATCAAAACAGGGAATCCGGCTGCGGATTCCCTGTTCTTCCCTGTCCCGGCTCAGCCTATGGCACAGCAGCGCAATCTTGTCGGTATCAGGTCAGTACGTTTTTCTTATTCCGCCCAGGCCAGCGCCTCTTCCAGACTTTCCGCGCCCAGTATATTCAGCATAAAGTCCGTATACTGCTGCGCTTCGCCGGTATCAATGCAGCGGAAAACATCTTTGATATATTTTTCGGTACGGTCATATTCATAAAGGCCGAATGCAAGACCCTGCCGCATTTCCTCCGGCGCATCCGTCTGCCGGTTCAATATCAACGCATCGATATATGGGTTGGCATCCACGATATAGTAACAATAGGCAAATGCCGCCGCCTGCAGCTTTTGTCCTGCTCTGGAAGAAAAGCCCAGTTCCGTAATGGTAATGTTTCTCACATTGCCCTTGGTATCCAGATATTCTTCCTGGCGGAAAAAGTCAGTCAGTGCACTGAGATTCATAATCGTGAGAATCTCGGCGTCCTGTGTTTTGTCATATGTCTGTGACCAGTAATTCACACGGGTCAGGGGATCGGGATAGGGATGAATCGCAACGCCCCAGTCATAATTTCCATGTGCCGCTGCCGCCTCATGAAACGCGCCGATCAGATCCCGGGCGTTAAAATATTCGCTGTTGTCCCCGCCGTTGCTGTTCCAGTCATGGTCAATGCTGAAATAAACCTTTGCATTGGCATAATGGCTCCGCACAGCCTGATAAAAGATGCGGAACGCTTTTTCAAATTCACGGGCATAGCAGACAATGTCATCGGTATCCATATAATTCCAGACACGGTATTGGTTGATTTCATTGGCGATCACCCAGTTGTGCACCATTCCGTGCTCCCCGTCCGAATACCGCTGCGCCAGAAAACTTGCCACCGCTTCCAGCGCCCTGATCCCCGCTTCCTCCGCTGTGTTGAACATATAATAATACGCGCCGCTGTCCGGGTCGCAAGCCTGCGGATGAATCATTTCCCCGTACGTCTCATTCCAGTCATTCAGCACAATCGCCGTATTGCACATCCCCAGATCCGTCAGATAGGAAAACAACGTATCATAGGCAAAGATCTCTGCTCCGTTAAAATAGTAACAGGTCCCCTGATACATATATTCGATCGTCGGGCAAAGAGGATTCGTCGTCTCCCCCATAATATGTGACAACGGAATATTATAAATTGCATGTTTCACACCAAGTTCCGTCAACTCATCCGTATACAGCATCGCCGGATCCAGTAAAAGTCCTTTTTTGGAAGCGGTCCTGGGATATGCCGTCCGGTTCTCTGCCAATGCCTCCGGATTCGACAGATAAACGCCCGGCCCGACCGGCATATACCTGCCGCCGATCAAAAGCGCCGGAACAAACAGGCGGAACAAATCGCCTTCCTGACAGGTGAAAGAAATCTCACAGTTCTTCCGCTTCAGCCCCAGTGCCACCGGAGCGCCCTGCAGCGCCGGCGTATCGTCATGACTTCCACAGGCGAACAGATACAGATATGCATCGTCGCTCTCCGGCACCTGCGGCATCGTTACGGTATATACCATCTGGCGGGAAATCTCGTCATAGCGCAGTGTCATTGCCGACGCAAACGCCGCCAGCCCTTCTGCGGAAATCCATACCTCTCCCCGGGCAATGCGTTCCTGATTGGCCGCCCGCAGTTCATCCGCCACATCTTCCGCATCTCCTGCCTCCGCGCCCGTTCCGCTGGCCGGCACGTGCCTTCCGCAGCCACACAGGAAAATTGCCGTGCAAAGCACGGCCGCAAGCAGATACCACGGCATTGTTCCGGCCGCTTCGAATTTTCCGTGCATTGCTAATCCCCCTGTATCCGATTGACCGCAGCAGTAGATACCTGCGGCGGCACATCCGTCTCATCCGATACAGCCAGGATGCCGCGCTTAATCTGTCGGCACACCTCGTAGTATTCATCCATTGTCACATGCCGGAACCGCCACTGTGTGTCGATAACCGGAAGTCCCCCGCAGCGTTCCCGAACCCCGTATCGCACCGCCTGACCGGCACATTCTTCCGACCATGTCCTGCCTGCCGCAAAGTAATCATCCAGAGAGATGACAACCGCATCCTCCAGCCCTTTTACCGCGCTGGTCAAAAAACGTTCCGACAGAGCGCTCTGATCCGTATCCACACCGATCAGCATGCCGTCTCCGTCCTCCGCCGCCTTCAGCACGGACTCGTACAGCGAACCGCCGCAGGCAAAAATCACCTCCGTACCCGATGTATACCATGCCGCCGCCGTTTTTTCGATTTTTTCCGCCGGCTGAAAACTGTCCGCATACCAGTAATTCACGGTGACATCGGCAAGCGCCATCGTCCGCGCCGCATCATCAATGCCCTGCAGATAACCGTATCCGTACCGAATCACGGCAGGCACCTCTTTGCCGCCGATAAATCCCAGACTGCGGTATCCTTCCAGAACTGCCATATAGCCCGCCAGATAGCCCGACTCTTCTTCCCGAAAAGAAACGCAGTGTACATTGCCGGCGATCTCCGCCGCATTTCCCTCATCATCCAGCGGAATGCCGTCCAACAATAAAAAGGATGTTTCCGGATAAGCATCCTGCATGATCCCCACTGTCTCCTGAAAATCATATCCCGAGCAGATAACAATGCCCGCCCCGTCGGAAACCGCCCGTTCCACGGCTTCCGCAAATCCGTCCGCGCCGTCCGCATATACCTGATAACAGGAAAACGAAACGCCTGCCGCCTGTGCATACGTCTGAATCCCCTCATAAATTGCCTCGTTATAATCGCCGTCCTGTATCTGTCCGTCCGCGACAAAAGCGATCTCTCCACCCGTTTCCAGATAATTACCGCCGAAATTTTCCGAAACGGGCGCCGCCGCAGCGTCATCTGCCGTCTGCTGTCCCGCTGCCTCCTCCGGCGCGGCGGCAGGCAGTTCCCGGATTTCCTCCTGCGGCGTTTTCGAATCGTATGACGGGTCCTGCTCCTGTCCGCCGGATGCACAGGCTGTCAAAAGGCAGAACAGGAGAAGAATAAAACCATAATATATTGTTCTTCGAATCATAGACATATTCCTTTGCGGTATAAAATCACTGCCTCTTCGCTTCAACTCGTTTTGGTAAGATCAATGTTCTGCTTTTTCAATATCCGCCGGATCGTGTCTTTACTGATGGGAATATCCAGCTCCTTGTGCGCCTGTTCTTCCAAAAGTCGCAGCGTCCATCGAGAATGACCGTTGGGAGCCGGCAGACCGGCTATGCGGATAATCTCCGCTTCCGTTCTGCTGTCACTCTTTCGTATCGACGCACCGGAATTGGGATTGATATGGTATCTGCTGATCTCGTCAATCCCTTTTGTAACATAAGCTTTCACAACATTCGTCACCGTAGCGGGACATACCGCATAGATATGCGCAATCCGCGCATGCGTCTGTCCGCTTCCCCTGACCTCATCCAGATCACGCAAAATCTGGCAGCGTTTGAGAACGGTCTTACATGTCTTCTTATTTTGAATCGTCTGGTCAAGGATCAACCGTTCCGCATCCGTCAGCCGTATCGTATATTTTTTATTTTTCGCCATCAAAAGTACCGCCATTCGCTTATTTAGCGTATCCCGCACCAGGATTTCCACCGGAACAATTTTAACATCCTTTTTGTTCCCGTATCCGGTAAGGCCGCTAATTATATGCTTTATGACCGCATTTTATGCATAAAAAATAATATCGCCCGATTGAAAAATCGCAGCTTTGGCAGTCCGTAATTCCGGATTCCTAAATTCTGATAATAGTTTATTATAACAAAAAAGAGACCTTCTGTCCAACCGGAAATCAGAAGGTCTCTTTTATAATGTCGTTACTCCTGCCTTAACTCTTCCGGAACTTCCGGTTCATAGGAAACTCCATAGGAAAAAAAGCCCGCGCCATAAATTGCCGCTTTTTCAAAGATTGCCGCTAATACTTCCCACATTTTTACCTTCCTCCTTCTCTGCTGCTGCTATCATCAATGCGACTGCTACCGTCGCCAGAACGGCCGTATACAAAATATGCCGGCTTTCCATAATATGAAAACCTGCGCCCGCCACAATTTCGATCATCTGAATCCGATGCATGCCGGTACGATTCCTGATAACCGTTTCTTCTTTCAGCGGATGTCTGCGGGAGCGGAACGGCCCCCTGCACCAGATAAACAAATGTGATGTCAGAAACAATACCCACATTCCCCACTGCAGACCGCTTCCAAACCGCAGGCAGTATGCCGCCCCGTATACACAGACAAATGCGATCAGATTCGTCAATAAAAAGCATCTGCCATAAGAAGGCGCATGATAACCGCTTGATACGGTCCTGACAGGCATAAAAAACACAACAAAAACAAAGGCCGGCAGAAAGCAGTTCAAAAACAGTCCCGCAAACAAAATGAACAAAATCGAAAACACCGTCGAAAGCATCAATTCGCACCCGTATCGATACACCGCTTTTCTTTCACTTTGAATAATTTTTCGTGTGATAAGCTGATCGACAGCCCAGCCCGATACGATTGCAAGCATGTCCCACCTCACATATATATGACATTATATCCCATTTTTCACCGCCAAAACCAAAGTGACCACAAATAGCTCCTTTTCTGACCACGTTTTATAACAAATCTATCACCTGCTCCATAGCGCTTATGATTTTCTTCTGTTTTTCCAGCGGCAGCTTCTTGATTCTTCTGACCAGGCGGTCGAGTTCTGTCGCCGGCTGCTCATATCTGGTGTAATCCTTGAGGATTTTCTCAATTCCAACATCCAGAACATCTGCAATTTTTATCAAAGAAAATATGGACATAATTGTTTCACCGCTTTCCAGTCTGGTAATGCAACTGCCGGAAACCATTACTTTATCTGCCAGCATTTTCTGTGTCATACCTCTGATTTCCCGCAATTCCCTTACCCTGCTTCCGATTTTGACATCGCCCTTTTTAATATGTTCCTTCATGCAGCCTCCTACGAAACAAATATGTATCAAAATCAGTTTACCAATGTAAATTTTGGTTGTATAATGACTAATATGCATCGGGTTATGATTAGAATGCACTTTCGAAAATGATACGGGGAGCAGCATGATTGAAAAAAACGCATCAGAACAAATAGAAATCGAAAGTATGAAACTCGTTTTGTCCGGGCTGCAAAAACGCGGTCTGCCGGTTCCCCGGATCGTCTCCGCATTAATGCAGCATTTTACCGATCTGGCTCTGGAAAATGTGGAACCCGTTTCCTGTTACAAGACAGCCGCATATTACATTCTGGCCTATCTCGGACTGGGTTTTGGCTATATGGAGCACAAGAGTGTTTTTGACCGTATTCTGTATTCTGCCGGTTACTCCGATTCCTGTATTGCCGCCTTGCAGAAAAAGAACCCTTCCATTATCATCAACCGGGCACAGATCCGTTCCCTCATTGGGAAATGGCCCGCTTCCCGGTACAATTCCCATACCATCCGGGATGCCGTCGATGAAATTTTTTCTCTTTGTATGGAGCAGAAAACCGGTTCCTACAAATATTACACAGCAAAAAAGGACGGTTCCTACACCGCCCTCTATCAACTGACCGTCGATCAGGATTATATTCTGTTTCAGGATGTTTACAGAAACCGGTTCTACAATTTAACCCACCCAACCTGATCCTGCAAACGCCGTGCCATCTTTTAAAAGAAAAACGTAAAAATAACTGAAAATGTTCCGTCCCGGCTGCCATACTGCATTGTTCCGTTATATTTTTTCATTACCATTTCCATACTCCGCATGCCCCACCCATGCAGTTCTTTCTCTTTTTTGGATGTGGCAGGCAGTCCGCCGTTCTGTTCCGGCATCGCCTTGCAGGTGTTTGTAACTTTTATCAGAAACATTTCCTGCACCCGCCGAATGGACACGTGTATCTCCTTTCTCCCTTCCGCTGTTTCACAGCCCTCTATCGCATTGTCCAGCGCATTGCCGAGCAGTGCGCACAGATCCGTTTCCATGATTTCTTCCATATAAAAGGAATCCGCATCGACGGAAAATTCTATCCCCGCCTCATCGGCCGCCACATTTTTGGTATTGAGAATAAAATCAATGATCTCGATACCGGTCCAGGCATGCATGCTGATCTGACCGGAATCATTCGTCAAAGTTCTGACGTATTCCGCCGCCTTTTCATAATTTTGATCGAGCAGATACCGTTCCAGGGTAATCATGTGATTTTTCAGATCGTGATGATAGGCCAGGCTGGCGCTGTAATTTTTAAGCATATCCTGATAACCGCTCATCATAATATGACTGCGCTCCTCCATCAGCGCCATCTGTATTCTCTGCTCTTTCATTTCCGAATACTGCATCATAAGATAAATTCCCATAACGACAATCAAAAAGAACAGGATTCCTGTTCCGACCACATCGCCGTCGATCTGTGCACAAAGCTTTTTAATAAGAATAAAAACCAGCCCCAAGGCCAGAAAGCTGCCTATCAATATCTTTCGGGAAAACACCGTTATCTTTTTCGCATATCTGTGAAATAATGCATAAGAAATAATCAGAACCGCTTTCGCCGCCAGTATGTATTTCATTCTGAGCCAGGACTGTTGTGCAATAATCTCCGTACCATAATCCCGATTTCCTGTTATGGAACCAATCAATGAAATCAAAAGAAAATCCTCTGAATACAGTACAAGAAAAAAACTGCAGACGGAAATAATAATATCCTTCAGATTCTTTCTATATATCATCCAGATGCATACTGTCATGCCAATCAGGCCATAAAACGTTGCCAGTACCATAAACAGCTGTATGCTGTTGAAGCATAACAGCCCCATTGTCAATATGACAGAGCACAGACATATCTGACGGTATCTCTTCTTCTCTGCGCCAATCACATCACTGACAAATAAAAACCCCGTCAAATTTTCGATCAGGCCGGCCAGCGCTTCGACCACCCAGAAGAAAATCATATCCGCTCTCCCCAATACACGGCAAACGCCTCTTTCAGCTTCTGTACATGATTCCGGTTTGTGCGGATAATATCTTTGGTATCCATCGTCACTTCATCCAGATAGATTCTGTTGATATGTGAGATATTTACGATATAGCTTCTGTCCAGCATTACCATATCCGGGTTTTGCAGCTTTTTATGAATCTCTGACAGACTGCCGCGCTCCCGCTCTTTCTTCCCGCCCGCCATCACAAAGATTACGTATTTTCTGTCCCTGTACAGAAACGCAATGTCTTCCTGATAAAACTTTACACATTTTGTCCTGTTTTGTATGACATATGGCCTTTGTTTGCGCTTTTTCTCCTTTTCCAGATAAAAAGCATCGAGCGCATCTGCCAGCTTTCGGAAAGACACCTCTTTCGGTATATAGCGGAAAACGTTTTTATACGAACACGCCTCGACTGCATATTCGGTATAAGATGTCAGAAGAATCACCTCTGTCTCTATCTCGTTGCGCTTTAAAACATCCAGCAAGTCCATCCCTGTATATTCCGGCATCATAATATCCAGAATATACAAATCATACAGCATTCTCCTCTCCACCGCTTCCATCAGTTCATCGCTGTCCGCATATACTTTTATAAAAACCTTTTTGTCATTTTCACGGTGATACTGTAAGATGTATTCCTTTAACTGTCCGGCAAAATCCGGATCATCGTCACAAATGGCAATTCTGCACATCTTTATCCTCCGTTTCTCTGCTAGCCCGCATTGTATTTTTACAAAGCGGCATAGGTTATCGATAAGTAAAATAAATCTGCTGTTTGAAAAAGGTTGCCCTTTTCAATTATCGGTCAGGTCTCTTTTTTAACTCCATTAAGCATCCGTTGATAATATTTTATATATTTTACTATAGACATTTTCAAAAAACAATGTGAATTTTCTATACAATTAAAAAATCCGGGGGCATCACCCCGGATTTTATCTGTTAATTTTGCGCAGTCCGTTTTTTTACAATTTCCTCAAAATCCGCCCTGGCGATTTCATACTTGGAAGGATCCCGCAGAATTGCCGAGGGATGGTATGTCGCAGTCAGCGCACAATTCTTCCGGTATGTCCACGTGCCGTGCTGTCCGGTAATTTTAAAGTCCGGTGAAATGATGCGCTGTGCGGCGACACGGCCAAGGCAGACAATCACGTGCGGCTTCAGGAGAAAGGTTTCATATTTCAGATATGGGAAGCAGGCCTCTTTTTCCTCCTCTTTGGGATCGCGGTTTCCCGGCGGATGACATTTTAAAATATTGGTAATATAAATTTCTTCTCTGCGCAGCGCACAGTCCCGCAGAAGGTTGTCGAGTATCTCACCGGAACGCCCGACAAACGGAATCCCCTGCTGATCTTCCTGTGCTCCGGGCGCCTCGGCAATCAGCATAATATCAGCCTGATAGTCCCCTCGCCCGATTACAGGCCGATGTCTGGTCCGGCTCAGCGGACAACCGGTACAGGTCATAATATGCCGCTTAATTTCTTCCCATGTATGCTGCATAAGATCTCCTCTGTATATTTTATGAATATTATTATACCAAAGGGAATCCCATGGCACAACAATATGGGATTACATAAGCCACAACGGGCGGACCTTTTTATCATCTTTACAATAAATAATTATTATCCCTGTCGGCTACCTGCAGTGCGGCAAGCGTATATGTTGCATACCCTTCCGCGACAAGCGGCTCCAGCTTACACAGCTCCTCTGCCTCCTCGCGGCTTCCCGCCTTAAAAATAACCATGCCGGCAACACCGGGATACCCCTTAAAAGGCCCGCAAAGCTCTATTTTTCCGTCGCTGTCCAGTTTCTTCAGATTTTCCACATGCCTTGTAATGACAGCTTTTGTAACTTTGTTATAGGACTTTGCCTTTTTGATTATCATCACATACAGCCATTTTTCCATGTTCTCACCTCCTTATCAATCGCCGGTCCATATCGCATGATTACAGTATCATACCAAATGTGACACCTGTCTGTCACATTCGATAATTATTTTCATGGACCACAAGTCCCAGACTTGAAAAACAGCATTATGCGTGTTAAAATAATTTCCGAAAAAATATGATAAGATACAACAGGGCAATGTAAATTATCATACGCAATACTTTTTCACAGGGGGGGGGAGAATACTATGAAATTTCTGGCTAATCGAAAACTGGCTACACGTATCGGCATGATTACGACAGCAATTACCTGTACCGGCATGGTGCTGTTATGGTTTATTGTCTCCAGCCGCATTGCTGCTATGGTTGAAAGCAATATCACCAATCAGATGATCGATGCCGTGGAATCCCGGGCCGCCATTATAAACGACTATGTGGCTTCCGCAGAAGAATATATGGCCGCCTTTGCGCTGGGCAGTGAGGTCCGCGAACTTCTTGCAAATCCGGAAGATCCCGTTCTTCTCCAGAAAGGGCAGCAATATACGGAAGATTTCGCCGCTGTCAAGGGTATTTTTGAGGGACTGTACATCGGCACACCCCGACACCTATGTCCTGACACATACGTCCCACGACGCGATCGGCATAACCACCCGCTCCGGTGAATCTCTGGAGACATTTCGCAATACGATTCTGGCTCAGCCGCAGCTTACCAATCTGGGGATTATGAAATCTCCGGGTACCGGAAGCATGATTCTTTCCATGTACTACCCGATTTTTGACGATCAGGAATGCATCGGTTTTGTGGGAGCCGGCGTCTATGCCAGCCGTCTGATGGATTCTCTGTTAAATCTGAATATTAAGGGACTGCCGGACTGTGAGTATGTGTTCCTGAACGCGCAAGACGGAACATATCTCTATCATCAGGATGATACACTGCTGAATACACAGACAACAGACGCCGGGTATCAGGAAATCCTCCGGCGCATCAAGGCAGACGATAATACCCAGGCGGGCATTTACACCTATCAGGACGAAAACGGAACCGACCAGCTGGTTGTCTACAAATATCTGAAAGACCGCAACTGGGTTTTTATGGTCCGCGATAACGCTGCAGAAGTTTACGGAGAAGTGAAAACAGTCCGCATGACGGTCGGCATTCTGAATGCATCGGTAACGGCGGTCATTATCCTTGTCATGCTGCTGATCCTGCACCGGGAAGGCCGGGAACTTATGATTATAGAGCAAGCAATCCGGCGCCTCGGTAATCTGGAACTTTCGACCGACCGGGAACTGCAGAAGTTTTACGGCAGAACCGACGAGATCGGCATGATTGCGCAGACAATCCATCATGTCTGCGACTGTCTGCGCAAAACAATTGATGATATTGGCCGCATTCTGGGCGAAATGGCAGACGGCAATATCTCCGTCAATGTCTCGCAAAACGAGTCATACTACATCGGTGATTTCAGAGTGCTGGCAGAAAGCCTTAAGAGCATCCGCACCCATCTCACAAACGTTATGTATGATATTACACAGATAGCAAACCAGGTAAGCAGCGGTGCAAACCATGTTTCCGCGGGCGCGCAGGCGCTTTCCGAGGGAACCATGCAGAAAAAAGATTCCATTAACGGGCTTGTCTCCAATATCGCAGACATCACGACCCAGATCCAGAACAGCACCGTCCGCTGCGGAAATGCCAGTGATCTGGTTGACCGGGCCACCGGATATGCGGCAGAAGCCGACACCAAAATGGAACAGTTGACGACCGCGACCGAAAATATCGACCGTTCTTCGGCGCAGATCGGCAGTATTATCAAGACAATCGAAGACATTGCCTACCAGACAAATATCCTTGCTCTGAACGCCTCTGTTGAAGCCGCCCGCGCCGGCGAAGCCGGAAAAGGATTTTCCGTTGTATCCGGAGAAGTCAGAAATCTGGCTGCCAGATCGGCCGAGGCCGCAAGAGACACCAGTACCTTAATCGGACGTTCGATTCAGAGTGCAAAGACGGGAACCGAATCCACAAACGGTGTCATCTCCGCCATGAAGGTTATCAATGAATCCATCCAGTCTATCAAAGCGCTGATGGACGAAATCGCGCTTTCCAGTGTTCAGCAGGCAGAAATGATTACCTCCGTGGAAAACAGAGAGGCCGCTGAAAAACATACCGTTTTTCAGATTTAAATTTCAAATACACACAAAAAATCCACCCGTTTCGATTATTCTGGTGGATTTTTTGTGATTCGGATAAAGTTTCCGATTATTTCAGATGTCATCTCTGT
>CAJUCC010000079.1 GCA_910585205.1 uncultured Lachnospiraceae bacterium | reverse complement strand
CGCTTTTTCCGACCGGGCGGTTTTGTGGAACGCGGTGGAGAAAATCGAGAAAGCGAAAAATGCCCAGCTTCGGATGGAAAATCAGATGTTAGCCGTATTCCACAGGGATAAATACATGACAAAGCCGTTTCGGGTGCTGATTGCACGTCTCCAAAACAGCAATGAACGGTATTTATTCTGACAGAAATTTTGGCTTGCAATCCTCTTGACAAATACAAAACGCCTGATATAATGAACATATGAACAGATATTCATATGAAAAAACGATCAGGGAAAGGGGAGGAGGCAATTTGAAAGAAGACGATACGTTAGCGGAACGGTGTGAATGCATCCATGTGCATAAAGAGCTGGAGGCGCGGCTGATGCAGGAGATACCGGAGGAGGAAAAGCTCGGGGAACTGGCTTCCTTTTTCAAGGTATTCGGGGATACTACCCGTATCCGTATTTTGTATGCGCTGCTGTGTTCGGAACTGTGCGTCTGTGACCTGGCACAGATATTGCATATGACACAGTCGGCTATTTCTCACCAGCTGCGTGTTCTGAAACAGATGGCGCTGGTGAAAAACCGCAGAGAGGGCAAGACGGTGTTTTATTCGCTGTCAGACGGACATATCTCTACAATATTAAGTCAGGGAATGGAGCATATTGAAGAGTAAGGAAAGCAAAAAAAGAAAAGAGAGGGAAACGAAATGACGAAAACATATATTCTGGAAGATCTGGACTGTGCACACTGCGCGGCAAAAATAGAGGAAGCGGTGGCGAAACTGGAAGGCGTGACAAAGAGTTCGGTGGCGCTGCTGACGCAGAAGCTGGTCGTGGAGATTGCGGATGCGAAGGCCGGAAAATTGACCAAAGAGGTCAAAAGGATTGTGGAAAAGATTGAGCCGGATGTCACGGTAAC
Organism: uncultured Lachnospiraceae bacterium; assembly: GCA_910585205.1. Classification (GTDB taxonomy): domain Bacteria; phylum Bacillota; class Clostridia; order Lachnospirales; family Lachnospiraceae; genus VSOB01. The sequence goes on along the minus strand of CAJUCC010000079.1, from coordinate 15,828 downwards.
AGAGAAGTAGAGGTGGCGGCAGTATGACAAAAAAACTGAAAAAAAGGCTGTACCGGATTCTGGGCGGTATGGCGTTGTTTGCGGCAGCGATGGCGCTGCGGCAGTTTTTCGGAGAGGCGCATCCCAATGTGGTGCTGGCGGCCTTTCTGGCCTCGTTTCTGGTCAGCGGCGGGGATGTGGTAAAAAAGGCGGTTATGAACATCGTAAAAGGGCAGGTATTTGACGAAAACTTTCTGATGACGATCGCGACGACGGGGGCGTTTCTCGTGGGAGAATATCCCGAGGGCGCGGCCGTGATGCTGTTTTATCAGGTCGGGGAGTGGTTTCAGGCCTACGCGGTCAATCAATCGAGGCGTTCCATCCGAGAGCTGATGGATATTCGGCCGGACTATGCCAATGTTGTGCGCGGCGGCGAAATCGTCACGGTAGAACCGGAGGCGGTTGTCCCCGGTGAAGTGATCGTTGTCAAACCGGGAGAGCGGATCCCGCTGGACGGTGTGATCGAAAAAGGCGCTACGGCGCTGGATACCATGGCGCTGACAGGCGAGAGTATGCCGCGGGAGGCCGATGTCGGCGATACGGTAATCAGCGGCTGCGTCAATCAGTCGGCGGTGATTGAACTGCGTGTGACAAAGGAATTCGGGGAGTCTACCGTTTCCCGGATTCTCGAGCTTGTGGAAAATGCCGGAAGCAGAAAGTCGGAGAGCGAAAACTTTATCTCCCGGTTTGCCCGCTGCTATACGCCGATTGTGGTGGCGCTGGCGGCAGTGCTGGCGGTTTTGCCGCCGCTTGTTCTGGGCGGCGGCTGGAATATATGGATCTATCGGGCGCTGTCGTTTCTGGTGGTATCCTGTCCCTGCGCGCTGGTGATCTCCATTCCGCTGAGCTTTTTCGGCGGGCTGGGCGGAGCGAGCCGCAGCGGTATTCTGATTAAGGGGAGCAATTATCTCGAGGCGCTTGCGAAGACGGAAATTGTCGTAATGGATAAGACAGGAACGCTGACAAAGGGAAACTTTGTCGTAAAGGAGATTGTGCCTGCGGATGGCGTGACGGCGGAAACACTGCTGGAACTGGCCGCCTGTGCGGAGAGCGGTTCCAATCATCCCATCTCGCGGTCGCTGCGGCAGGCATATGAAGCGTCGGGGAGAGCGATTGACACAGGCAGGATAGCACAGGTGGAGGAGACGGCGGGTTTCGGTGTCAGAGCGGTGATCGACGGAAAAAAAATACTGGCCGGAAACCGGCGCCATATGGAGCAAAACGGCATTGTCTGCATGGAAGCGGCGGCTGTGGGAACGGTCGTATATCTGGCGTGTGACGAAAGGTGTCTGGGGTATCTCGTAATCGGGGACGAGGTCAAACCGGATGCCGCGAACGCGGTATCGGAGCTGTTTGCGTCCCGTGTCCGCGATGTGGTTATGCTGACCGGGGACCGCAGAGAGACGGCGGAAGCGGTGGCTGCGGAAATCGGCATCCGTCATGTGTGCGCGGAGCTTTTGCCGGGAGACAAGGTAGCGCGGATGGAAGCGCTGATGGCGGAAAAGTCAGACGGCGGGAAACTGGTGTTTGTGGGTGACGGTATGAACGATGCGCCGGTGCTGGCCCGTTCGGATATTGGCATTGCCATGGGCGGTCTGGGAAGTGATGCGGCGATCGAGGCGGCGGATGTCGTTATTATGACGGATGAGCCTTCGAAAATTGCCGGGGCGATTGCGATTTCCCGGCGTACGCTGGCGATTGTCAGACAAAACATTGTATTTGCCATCGGCGTGAAAGTGCTGATTCTGCTGCTGGCAGCCTGCGGGATGGCTTCGATGTGGGCGGCCGTGTTCGGGGACGTGGGCGTGGCGGTGATCGCCATTTTGAATGCGATGCGCGCGTTGAAGGCGTAGTTTACACCGGCTTGTCCGGGATGCTATAATATGGACGGATGACAGCCGCGATACGGGAATATGACAGAGCCGGAGGTTACGGGATACGATGGAAGGGACAGCGGACACAGAACTGCGGGCGGAGATAACGGCGCTTTCTGCCGTTTTGACAGAGGAAGCACGGCGGGAGCTGGCGGCCCGGTACCATTTTGACCGGGCGGCGCTTCCGCGCATCGATATTTTATATGAAGCCGCGGCGCCGCTGATTCGGGCGCGGGGCTGCTTTGCGGTCAGGGACAAAACGGCTTTTTGCGGGGTGACGCTGGGCGCGGCGCCGGATGCCCTGCAGGAATTGTACAGCGAAGCCGGAGCGGTTTCGGACGCCTATATTCTGGAATGCATTGGCAGTATGCTGCTGGAGCAGGCATATGACAGGCTGGAGGATGTGCTCTTTGCCCGGACGGGGAAATTTCTGCGGCGGCGGGTGTTTCCGGGAGCCGGTATGCCGCTTGCGCAGACGGCCGGGATCCTGCAGTTGTTTTCCGCAGACGGCGCGGATTTTCCCGTTTCCTGCAATGCCTGCTATCAGATGAGGCCGAAGATGAGCGTTGTGTATACGGGAAGGTTGACGGAGCGGTGTGCGGAGCGGGCCGGCGGTATCTGCGACGACTGTCCGAGAAGGGACTGTGAGAGCCGGCGCGCAGCGGATACGGCGGGGCGCGGCGGCAGATATGCGGCGCCGGCGGGAGAGCGGGCCGGCGGACATATGCCGGTAAACTACAGTTACGGGTATCAGCGGATATTGGGAGCCGCGGACGGAAAGGATAAGACGTGATTCAGCTTTATTATGGGGACGGAAAGGGAAAGACGACGGCATCCGCGGGCGCAGCGCTGCGGGCGGCCGGCCGGGGCCGGCCCGTGATCTTTGCGCAGTTTCTGAAGGGGCAGGAGAGCGGCGAGATCACGATGCTGAGAGAGACGGCGCGGATACGGGTGCTGCGCAGTGAGAAGGCGTTTCCTTTTTTTGCGGATCTGACGGATGCGCAAAAGGAAGAACTGACGGCCGTTCACAACGGGATACTGGCGCAGATCCGGCAGGCGCTGCAGGAAAAGCAGGCGGATTTTATCGTGCTCGACGAGATCACGCATGCCTGCCGGTTCGGGCTGCTCGATGAATCGCTGTTGGATGCGGTATTGGGTTACGGGAAGGGCGCGGATACGGAAATAGTCCTGACCGGACGGATGCCGTCTGCGAAACTGCTGGAAATCAGCGATTATATTTCGGAAATCAGAGCTGTCCGGCATCCCTGGGAAAAGGGGGTTCCGGCCAGAGCCGGGGTCGAGCTGTAGGGCATGCCCGGCAGGAAAAAAAGACAGTAACAGGTGGTGGAAGATGAAAAAAAAGAAACCAAAACATATCGGAGTGATTCCCGACGGCAACCGCCGGTGGGCCAGGGCGCATGGCATGGAAAAAGAAGACGGCTATGCCTATGGCCTGGAGCCGGGGCTGAAACTTTTGCGGTTGGCGCGGGCGCATGGCATCGGGGAGATCACGTATTACGGATTTACGATGGACAACTGTAAGCGGCCTGCGGTGCAGTTTCAGGCGTTTCAGAAAGCCTGTGTGGAGGCTGCGGAGATCCTGACCCGGGAGGGAGCCGAACTGCTCGTTCTGGGAGACGAGACATCCAAATGCTTCCCGCAAGTGCTGTTGCCCTATCGGGAGCGGCAGACCGTGAACGGCGGCGGCATCCGGGTCAATCTGCTGGTCAATTACGGCTGGCAGTGGGATCTGGCGCACATCAAAGTGGACGGAAAACCGCATTCGCAGGATGTTTCCCGGATGGATATGATAATCCGCTGGGGCGGTATGCGCCGGCTGTCCGGTTTCCTGCCGATACAGTCCGTGTATGCGGATTTTTACGTGGAGGAAAAACTGTGGCCCGATTTTGCGGAGACGGATTTTTACGAGGCGCTTGACTGGTACGGCCGGCAGGATGTGACGCTTGGCGGATAAAGATAAATACGGAGACGAAGCGAAGGGAGGATTTACGGGATGAATTTTGCGATTATGGCGACGGGGAATATCGCCCGTCATATGGCGAAGGCGGTGACGGGGATCCCCGGCGTGCGAAAATATGCGGCGGCGTCCAGAGACAGCGGGCGGGCGCAGGCATTTGCGGCGCAGTGGGGTTTTGAAAAGGCATATGGCTCTTATGAGGAAATGCTGCAGGATCCGGCGGTGGAGCTTGTCTATGTGGCGTCGCCTCATTCGCACCACTATGAGCACGCGAAGCTGTGTCTTATGCACGGAAAGCATGTATTGCTGGAGAAGGCTTTTACGGTCAACGCGGCGCAGGCGCGGGAACTGGTGGAACTGGCGCGGGAGAAAAAGCTGCTGTTGGCGGAGGCAATCTGGATCCGGTATATGCCGAGCCGGAAGATGATCGATGATCTGGTCGAAAGCGGTGTCATCGGCAGCGTGACATCACTCACGGCGAATCTCGGGTATGTGCTGCGGGGAAAGGAACGGCTGGAGCGGCCGGAACTGGCCGGCGGCGCCTTGCTGGATCTGGGTGTGTATCCGATAAATTTTGCGCTGATGGTTTTTCATGAGGAAGTGGAGCGGGTGACTTCCACGGCGGTGCTGTCGCCGGAAGGGGTGGACTGGGTCAACAGTATCACACTGACATTCCGAGGCGGCCGGACAGCGGTGCTGCACAGCACGATGCTGGCGCTGACGGACAGGCAGGGAGTAATCAGCGGCGAGAAGGGTTATATCGAGGTTCAAAACATCAATAACTGTGAGGAAATCCGGGTTTTTGATCTGGAAAGGAAAATGACGGCGCGCTATGTGGTGCCGGAGCAGATCAACGGTTATGAATATGAAGTGATCGCCTGCATGAAAGCGCTGGAAAACGGCGCGGCGGAATGCCGGGAAATGCCGCACAGCGAAACGCTGCGGGTGATGGAACTGATGGATACGATACGCAAACAGTGGGGTATGCGGTATCCCGGAGAAGCGTAAACAGGAATCATAAACTGATAAAGGACTGTGTCCCGTACGGTGCAGGGCGCAGTCCTTATTGTATGTATTATTCTACCGTTTTACCCACAAGCAGCATATCCACTTTTAAGATATGGTTGACCAGCCAGTTAATCAGGAAATTCAGGATATTTTCGATGGTTTCGTTTTGCTCGTCAAAGTCATCTGACAGGGAGTCGAGATCGATCCGGGCAAGGCTGTCTTCGAACTGCCGGTGCTGCGCGGCATGCTGTTTTATAAAAGGATAATTGATTTCTTTCTGGTAAGCTTCTTCGTGAGAAAAATGAGTACGGGTGTAGTCAATCAGTTCGGATACCAGAGCGGTGATCTGGTCGGTTTTATACTGGAACGTGTCCTGCAGCAAATCATATGTTTCCTGTGCAAGCTCAAAGAGTCTGGCATGTTCTCTGTCAATAAAATCCACTCCCGTAAAATATTCCGGTTTCATTTCGTACATAGTATAATCCCCTTTCTGACATAAAATACAATGATCTGGTAAAAATTTTAGTCCGTTTCCGGAGCGGCGTCAAGATCATTCGGGCAGTTCGGTGTATTTTTTCTGACAGGTTGCCAAGGCGGCCCCTTTTCGTTCCGTTCCGGTTCCGTTTTTGCATTTCCGCAGTTTGTTTGTCAGCATTTTTTCGTAAGACAGATTCCGGCTGCTGCGGTATAATGAAACGATCAGGAGGCGATGATATGACCGAGAAAAGCAGAAAAACTGTTATAAAACAGGTAGTCACTTATATTGAGCGGCATCTGGATGAACCGATGGACCTGAAGCGGGTTGCGCGGGCTGCCGGATATTCCGCATTTCATCTGAACCGCATGTTTGCGGCGGAAACGGGCTGCACGATACACAGATATATATGTGCCCGCAGGCTGACGGCCGCGGCGGAAAAACTGGTAAAGACAAAGCTGCCGATCGTGCAGATTTCCGGCGAAGCCGGTTACGCTTCGCAGCAGGCGTTTTCGGCTGCCTTTAAAAAGCTGTATCTCTGTCCGCCGCAGGCGTACCGGGACAGAGGAATATTTGTACCGGGACAGAGCAAAGCGATGCCGGACAACGGGAGAGAGGAGATGGCGGCATGAGCACGATTCCCTATGTGGTCGAACAGACGGGCAGGGGTGAACGAAGTTATGATATTTTTTCCCGTCTGTTGTCTGACCGGATTATCTTTCTCGGCGAAGCGGTGAGTGATGTGTCTGCCGGCGTGGTGACGGCGCAGATGCTGTTTCTGGAAGCGCAGGCGCCGGATAAGGATATTCAGTTGTATATCAACAGTCCTGGCGGCTCGATTACGGCCGGTTTTGCGATCTACGATACCATGCAGTATGTGAAATGCGACGTTTCGACAATCTGCATCGGCCTGGCGGCCAGCTTCGGCGCCTTTCTGCTGGCCGGCGGTACGCGGGGCAAACGGCTGGCGCTGCCCAATGCGGAGATTATGATACACCAGCCTGCGATACACGGCGGCGGCATTCAGGGACAGGCGAGCGATATACGGATTGCATCCGACCACATCCTGAAAAGCCGCCAACGTCTGAATGAGATTCTCGCGGAAAACACCGGACATACAGTGGAGGAAATCGCACGGGATACGGAGCGCGACAATTATATGAGTGCAGAGCAGGCACAGGCGTACGGCCTGATCGACCGGGTGATTGCCCGGCGGTAAGAAACAATTCCGCGTTTGCCGCGTCTGCGTTCTAAACAGTCTATGCATCCGCCGAAAGATGGTATATACTGTTGGCAGGGGCAGATAAGATTGGTTTCGGGGATCGGGGGAGTATCAATATGAGAATTTTACTTTTACTGCGCGGCTGCGCGGGCTGCGGAAAGACGACATGGATTGCGCAAAACGGATTACAGCCGTATACACTGTCGGCGGATGACATCCGGCTGCTCTGCCAGGGACCGGCGCTGCAGGTGGACGGCACGGAGGGAATCAGCCAGAGCAATGACAAGGCGGTCTGGAAACTGCTGTTTTCCATTCTGGAGATCCGAATGCAGCGGGGCGATTTTACGGTAATCGATGCCACCAACTCCAAAACGTCGGAGATGAACCGTTACCGGGAACTGTGTACGACATACCGGTATCGGATTTACTGTGTGGACTTCACCGATATTCCGATTGCGGAAGTGAAGCGCAGAAACGCGGGGCGGGATGCGCTGCGGCAGGTGCCGGAGGCGGTGATCGACCGGATGTATGCCCGGTTTGCCACGCAGAAGATTCCGTCCGGTATCCGGGTGATCCGCCCGGATGAACTGGATACGATCTGGCTGCAGCGCCTTGACCTGTCACATTATAAAAGGGTGCACCATATCGGGGATATTCACGGCTGCTACACGGCATTGCAGCAATATCTGGCCGATAACGGCGGCATCCGGGATGATGAGATGTATATTTTTGTGGGCGATTATATCGACAGGGGTGTGGAGAACGCGGAAGTCGTAACCTTCCTGCTCTCGATTATGAACCGGAAAAACGTGCTGCTGCTGGAGGGCAATCACGAAAGATGGCTTTGGCTGTGGGCCAATGACGGCACCGGCCGTTCCATGGAATTCGAGACGGTGACGAGAGGGGTTCTGGAGGCGGCGCAAATCAGCAAAAAGGCTGTGCGCCAGCTTTACCGTAAGTTCGGCCAGTGCGCATATTATCAATATGGCGGTAACGTTTTTCTTGTCACACATGCGGGGCTGAGCACGGTGCCGGAAAATCTTTCTTTTGTCACGACGGAGCAGATGATTAAGGGCGTGGGAAACTACGATGATTTTGAAAAGGTGGCGGACGCCTTTTTCGACACGACCCCGGACAATTATTATCAGATTCACGGGCACCGAAACACGAAACGGCTCCCCGTACAGGTAAATGACCGGGTATTCAATCTGGAAGGACAGGTGGAGTTCGGCGGCTGTCTGCGGTGCGTGCAGGTGGATGCGGAAGGCATTCATACAGTGACGGTAAAGAACGATGTCTTTCGGGCGCCGGAGATCCCTGCGCAGGCGCAGGCACCGGAATGTTCCGTCGAAGAGACGGTGGCGGCGCTGCGCCGGAACCGGTATGTGCGGGAGAAAAAATTCGGAAATATTTCTTCGTTCAACTATTCCGACCGGGCGTTTTACGACCGGGTATGGGACGAACAGACGACAAAGGCCAGAGGACTGTATATCGACACGGCGAAAAATAAGGTAGCGGCCAGAGCTTATCACAAGTTTTTTAATATCAACGAACGCGCGGACACCCGGTTTGACATGCTGCAGTACAGACTGCGGTTCCCGGTGACGGCGTATGTGAAGGAAAACGGTTTCCTGGGAATCGTAAGTTATGACGAATATGCCGACGATCTGCTCGTTGCCAGCAAATCCACGACGGAGGGACCGTTTGCGGGATGGCTGCGGGATATGCTCTGCCGGGTTGTCCCGGCGGAAAAACGGGAACGGATGAAGGCATATATCCGGGAAAACGATGTCTCCTTTGTGTTTGAGTGCGTGGATATGGAGCACGACCCGCATGTGATCGAATACCCGGAGAGCCGGCTTTATTTGTTGGACATCGTCCGTAACCGGCTGGATTTTGCGCGGTATTCGTATGATGAAATGTGTCATACGGCAGGGCTTTTCGGGCTGTGTCCGAAGGAAAAAGCGTATGAGATCGGGAGCTGGCCGGAATTTTTTGACTGGTATTATGCGGTATTGGCGGAAGACTATGAATACCGGGGCCGCAAAATCGAGGGTTTTGTCGTGGAGGACAGCGCGGATTTTATGACGAAACTGAAACTGCGGTATTATCAGTTCTGGAAGCTGATGCGGGGCGTGTCGCAGGAGGCCATCCGAAGCGGCTATGTCCGGCGGACTTCCGTACTGACGACACCGCTGGCCAATACCTATTACGCATGGGTGAGAAAGCTGCACGATGCGGATAACCGGGATGAAATCCCGCGCAATATCTGTGCGCTGCGGCAGATGTTTTACGCGGATACAAAAAAACGGGAGTAACGGGAGGGAATGCGCATGGACAGAAAGGCGACGGCGGCGGAAACGCTGGCGATTACGGAACGGGGATATTATGAAACGGCGGACGCGCGGGTGGACATCAGCGCGTTGCAGGAACATGCCAGAGCGGACAGCTTTCTGCTGACACCGGAGCAGAGCGGCGCACTCCTGGATTCGTATGAACGGGGCGGGGCATCCGATACGGCGGCAGGTATGGTGGAACGGACGGTATATACGGTCGGCAACTGCGGCGTCGTGGATGCCATTCTGGAATCGGCGGCGCAGGGAAAGGCGCCGGCCGTGCTGAACTTTGCCAGCGCGAAAAACCCGGGCGGCGGTTTCCTGAACGGTGCCATGGCGCAGGAGGAAAGTCTGGCCGCCTCCGGAAGTCTGTATGAAACGCAGCTCATTCACAGGGCATATTATGAAAAGAACCGCGCCTGTGGCACGATGATGTATACGGATCACGCAATCTATTCCCCGGATGTAGTGTTTTTCCGGGACGGGAAGTCCGCGCTGCTGCGGGAGCCGGTGACGGCATCCGTACTCACCCTGCCTGCCGTCAATATGGGGCAGGTAATGCTAAGGGGTGAGGACCGGAGAGAGGCGGAGCGGGTGATGAAGCGCCGGATGGGCATTGCGCTCGCCATATTTGCCCGACAGGGCTGCCGGAATCTGATTCTGGGGGCCTATGGCTGCGGGGTGTTTCGCAACGATCCGGAGCAGATCGCGGCATGGTGGAAGGAATGGCTGGACGGCACATTTTCCGGCCTGTTTGCGGACATTGTATTTGCCGTACTGGACCGTTCGCGCACGGAAACCTGTATCGGGCCGTTTGTGCGTCTGTTTGGCGGCGAAAACAGGGATTGATGACGCCGGGGCGCAGGGAGCGGCAGAGAGGGGCACACGGGGATGACATATGAAAAGCAGCAGCGCCTGGCTTATGTGGCACGCCGCTACTATCTGGACAATCAAAAACAGAGCGATATAGCGGGAGAACTGGGCGTGTCCCGCCCGATGGTCAGCCGGATGCTGGCGGAGGCCAGGGAAGCGGGTATTGTGGAGATTGCCATACATGAGCCGGACGGGCAGGCGGCGGGCCTTCTGGAAAGGCTTTGTGCAACGGGATTGGTCCGGGGCGGACGCATCGTGGAGGACGGCGGAGACGACAGACTGACGAACCGGTCACTGTCCCGGGAGACGGCCGCGCTGCTGGAGCGGCTGCAGGTGCGGCGGCTCGGCGTGGGATGGGGCTACTTTGCCGGACAGCTTGTCAACTGGCTGGAGGAGAATCCGCGGCGGGACAGCATGGTCAGTCACATCTGTCCGCTGATCGGAAATGCCGGATTTCCCATCCGCAACTACCATTCCAACGAAAATGTGCGTCTGCTGGCACTGTATCTGGGAGCGGAACCGTGTTTTCTGAATCTGCCGGCGCTGCCGGAAAGCCCGGACGAGAAGCAGGTATTGTGTTCCACGGAGCTGTATCATCAGATCTGCAGAGTGTGGGCACGGATGGATACGGCGCTGGTCAATATCAGCAATTACCCTTCCACACCGGATTTTGCTTCGGTGGCGCGTTACGGGAATCTTCTGCAGGAGCAGCGCGCCTGCGGGCGTCTGCTGGCATACTATTATAATGAAGCGGGCAGCATCGTTGACTCGGAGCAGGATTTTGCGATTCAGATACCGCTGGAACTGCTGAAACGCTGCGGCCGGGTAGTCGGCGTATGCTCTGCCAATACGAGTGCCAGGGCGCTGCGGGGTGCGCTGCACAGCGGGTATTTTACGCATATCGTGGCGCGGGCGGGACTGGTACGCGCATTCCTGGATATGGCGGAATCGGACCGGTAAGACAGCAGATAGTAACATATGTAACCGTGTGACTTACAAAAATGTAGGAAACACGGTTATTTTTGTGCAGAAAACACAAAAAAATTAAGAGAAATATGATAAAGTTATGAAAAAATACCATAAAATATTGACATCTGTAACATATGGGATATAATGAAAGTGACATATGAAAAGGGAGGGATGCGTGATGGTGCTGGATTGCAGAGCGGTGGCCGCCATGCTTACAGGGGCGGCAGAGCGGCTGGAAGAAAATGCAGACCGGCTCAGTGAAATTGATTCCCGTTTCGGCGACGGCGATCATGGCATTACGATGCGTAAGATTGCCCGTCTGATCCGGGAACAGGTGCCGCAATGGGGAGAACGTTCGATTTCGGCATTTCTCGACGATCTGGGGACGGCTGTCATGGAAGTGAAGGGCGGTTCCGCAGGACCTTTATACGGGGCGCTGATCGGCGGTCTGGGCGTAAAGCTGGCGGCGGATGAGAATACGCTGGATGCGGACGCGGTGCGCCGGATGTTTGCGGGCGCGCTGGAGGAGATGGAAGATCTCACATCGGCAAAAGTGGGGGATAAGACAATGATGGACGCTCTGATTCCCGCCGTAGAGGCGGCGCAGCAGGCGGCCGGGGACATCGGGGCCGTCCTGACAGCGGCGGCAGAGGCGGCGGAAGCGGGCGCGAAGGCGAGCGAGGGATTTGTCTCGAAGTTCGGGCGCGCGCGGAGTTATAAAGAGCAGACAATCGGAACGCCTGATGCGGGCGCGGTATCGACGGCGCTGTTTATCCGCGGCATGGCGCAGGGGTTTACGGAGCGATAGGAAAGAGAAGGCAGAAAAAGGAGGGTACAGCCTGTGAAAATGAAGAAGTTTATCAACAATCCCGAGAATCTTACGAGCGAGGCGCTGGACGGCCTTGCGGCAGCCAATCGGGACATTATCTACCGGGGCGAGGACAATATGATTGTCAACCGGGCACTGGAGAAAGCGGACCGTGTTACGATTGTTACCCAGGGCGGTTCCGGGCATGAACCGGCGCTTTCCGGCTTCGTGGGCGAAGGCATGGTGGACATATCGGTTGTGGGCGATGTGTTTGCGGCGCCCGGACCGCAGGCGTGTGTGGATGCAATCAAACTGGCGGACAGGGGAAAAGGGGTTTTGTATATCGTGCTCAATCATGCGGGCGATATGCTGACCGGCAATCTGACGATGAAGCAGTGCAGGAAACTGGGACTGCAGGTTGTGAAGGTGGTGACGCAGGAAGACGTGTCCAATGCGCCGCGGGAAAATGCGGATGACCGCCGGGGACTGGTGGGCTGTATTCCGGCTTACAAAATCGCCGGCGCGGCGGCAGCGGAGGGCAGAAGCCTGGAAGACGTGGCGGCGGTCACACAGCGTTTTGCCGATAATATGGCAACTCTTGCAGTGGCAGTGCGCGGCGCAACACATCCGGTGACGGGCGCGGCGCTGGCGGATCTCGGGGAAGAGGATATGGAGATCGGCATGGGCCAGCACGGAGAGGGCGGCGGCGGACGCCAGCCGATGAAATCCGCCGACGAGACGGCGGAGATTATGGTCAATGCGCTTGTGAAAGACATCGGAATCCGGCCGGGCGAGAAGGTGATGCTGATTATCAACGGCTCCGGCGCGACGACACTGATGGAGCAGCTGATTATTTACCGCCGCTGTGAGGAAATCTTACAAGAACAAAACATTGAGATCGTGGCAAATTATGTGGGCGAACTGTTGACCGTACAGGAGCAGGCAGGTTTCCAGATGTTTATGGCGCGCATGGACGACGAACTGCTGCGGCTGTGGAACGCACCCTGTCATACCCCGTATCTGACAAAAATATAAAGGAGGATGTTTGCGATGGCTGCGGAATATATGCATATCGGAATACCGGTGACGAACAAAAAACCCGGAATGACCTATAATGAAGGCGGAAAGTTCTGGGTCAGCAACGTGGACGATTACGATTATAAGATAGAATATCTGAAATTCGAGGAGGGAACGCCGTTCCCGGAAGCGATACACCGCCATCCGCATGTTGCCTATCGGGTGGATGATCTGGAAAAATATATCGAAGATGCGGACAGTGTAATCTGCGGGCCGATGGAATCGGGCAGCGGCGCAAGGCTTGCTTTCGTCTGGAAGGACGGCGCGATTTTGGAACTGTATCACCGGCCGGAGGCATAGGGAGAGGGGCGGATAACCGACTCCGCCGCCGGGATAATTTGATAGGAGTAACAGACCATGGTATCGAATATTTTTTCGGGCTGCCATGGTCTGTTTTTGTCCGCTTGCGCGGCGAGTCGCGCATATGCGGTTTTTTATTCGAAACCTCTGGGTGATGTGTGTATGGTTTATAAAGCGGCAGAAAATAAAAGAGAAACAAGCAGGAGGAAAAGAAAATGGAAAAGGAGAAGCAGATCGCATTTGACCGGATCAGAGAACAGTGGATGGCCCTGGCATTGACGGGGCAGGTGCGGGAGGAAATAAACAGACAGATACGGCGCGGTGCGGTGGACGATCATACGTCGAAGGAGCTGCAGCAGATCAGAAGCCGGATGATAACATGTGAGGAACAGATGAAACGCAAAGAGGAACAGGTTATGCATTGCGGGCAGAAATACATGAATGATACGTTTTGCACGTTTCGTAACGGCCGGGTTTGTGTGCCGGTGAAAAAAGAATACCGGTATAAATACTCATGTATGGTAAAGAAGCAGGCAATCGAAAACAAGAGATAGACCGCCAGCGCTGCACTATTCCAAACAAAGGAACCTAAGACCAAAAGATAAACATTGTGGAAATATGCATAACGGGCTATGGAATCATGGATAACTCTATAAGACAGCCAGTTATACACATTACAGCACAATGCTGATTACTACGAAATCTCCCCATTCCTTTCTGGCTTTATGAAAATATATATAGGGCTTGACAAACCAATTTATTTCTGTTAGCTTATACAATAAGTTATCGGAGGACTTATAAGCGTAAGTATAAGACCGGATAAGATAGCGGACATACGGTTTGTCGGAGGGTTACTCTTGCGTATGAGAGTGCCGGATAAGAAAACCGTTCCTGTTCGTTTTTCTTATCCGGTTTTTTATTTGCAAAAAAGGAGGAAAAGACAATGAATTTGCTAAGTGGAAACATCAAACCAATCTATTTCAAGTATTTGTCTGCTGCCTTTGGAAGTGCAATGATTACTTCGGTATATTCACTTGTGGATATGGCAATAGTCGGACAATATCAAGGACCGGACGGAACGGCGGCGTTAGCTGTTGTTGCTCCTGTATGGAATATTATTTACAGTCTGGGGCTGCTCATGGGAATTGGCGGTTCTGTAATTTTTAGTATAGTCAGAGGGCAGGAAACTCAGAAAAGCGGAAACGAAAATGAGTACTTTACCGTTGCGATTATAGGCTCTGTCATTCTTGCTTTCGTGTCATGGGCGGCAATTATATTTTTTGACAGGCCAATCCTATTGTTTTTTGGTGCGGACAGTAACTTGTTTTCATTGGCTGAGGCTTATTTAACGCCAGTAAAAGCGGTCATTCCGCTGTTCCTGTTCAATCAAATGCTGGCGGCGTTTCTGCGAAATGACAATCATCCCGAACTTGCAACCGTGGGTGTTTTGGCCGGGGGATTGTTCAATGTTGTTGGCGATTACATTTTTGTATTTACTTTTGATATGGGGATTTTTGGGGCCGGACTTGCAACGGCGGTTGGCGCCGGGATTTCGTTTGCGGTTTTGGTTTCCCATTTCTGGTCTGAGAAAAATACGCTGGCACTCCGAAAACCGACTGGAATTGTGGGAAAATTGAGGGAAGTATCGGTTACTGGCTTCCCAACATTTTTTATTGATATTGCAATAGGGATTTTGACAGTGCTTTTCAATCGTCAAATTATGAAATATTTAGGCAGTAATGCACTTGCTGTTTATGGCCCGGTTATCAATGTAAGCACGATTGTTCAGTGCTGCGCTTATAGTGTGGGGCAGGCTGCACAGCCAATTATTTCTATCAATTTTGGCGCAAAGAAATGGCGGCGCATAAAAGAAATTTTGCGGTATGCCCTTTATACTGTTGGAGTGTTCAGTATATTTTGGACTGCCCTCAGTTTGATTGGCCCTAATTTGTACATTTACATTTTTATGAAGCCAACAAAAACAATATTGGATATTGCGCCCGCAATAATCCGTTGTTATAGCATTTCGTTTATATTGTTGCCGTTGAACATTTTCTCCACTTATTATTTTCAAGTGCTGATGAAACCAAGAGCCGCTTTTTGTGTATCTGTTTTCAGAGGCTGCATTGTCAGCGGAATTTTAATTATGCTGATGCCGATTATAGCAGGGGCAAGTTCCATATGGTTTGCAATGCCGATTACAGAATTATTAGTTGCTGTTTATGCTGTATTTATGATGAGTCAATATACAAAGGCGTTAACAAAAGGGGCTTTTAAAAGGAAATCCTTGTAAGTCCTTTATCCGGAAAAGTAATACCGCTTCCTGAAGTAACGGATGCTGCGTTTTCCTCCGGTGTTCTTAGAAGAGACGTTGCAATTTTAGTAAAATAGAAACAGGAGGCTGTAGCTTTGAGGGAAGATTTTTTGCAGGGCGCGCAACTGCTGCCAATCAGTGTGAGAGAAGCCCTAACGCCTCCTGTGCGGCCTTTGGAATATCAAAATTGTTTTATATCCGCTTTGAGACGCACTTTCGATTTTCATTGTTCCGCCATGTGCCTCCACAATCTGCCTTACAAGCAGAAGCCCCAGCCCATGCCTCAAGTCCAGCCGTTCATCGATGCTTTCCATATAGTGAGGTTTTTCTTCCAGCTCCCGTAATTTTTCAGCGGACATACCCACGCCATTGTCCGCAACTGTGATAGAAACATCTTCCAATGAACAGACAAGGGACAGGAAAATATCACACCCCTGCGGATTGTGGTTGATGCTGTTCTGCACCAAGTTACCGATAGCCCGCGAGATCAATCGAGCGTGACAGTCTATAACTGCGGCCTCTGCTTCGGAAGAAATTTCAACCTCAATGCAATGT
>CAJUCC010000078.1 GCA_910585205.1 uncultured Lachnospiraceae bacterium | reverse complement strand
TAAATGAAAAGAAAAGTTTTAACAGCTCTTTTAAGTGTCGCAATGGTTGCTACCATGCTGGTAGGCTGCGGCAGCAATGGCGCAGAGGCGCCGGCGGAAACACCGGCAGAAGCGGAAGCACCGGCGGAAGCGGAAGCGGAAGCGGAAGCACCGGCTGAAAGCGCAGGGGAAGCGGAAGCACCGGCAGCAGGCGGCGAAGGCGGGCTGATCGGCGTGGCAATGCCTACCAAGGATCTGCAGAGATGGAATCAGGACGGTTCCAACATGGAAGCACAGTTAAAAGAAGCAGGTTATGAAGTTGACTTACAGTATGCAAGCAACGACATCCAGACACAGGTTTCTCAGATTGAGAACATGATTTCCAACGGCTGCAAGCTGCTGGTTATCGCATCCATCGACGGCGATTCTCTTGGAACTGTTCTGGCACAGGCAAAGGAAGCGGGCGTTCCGGTTATCGCATATGACCGTCTGATTATGAACTCCGACGCAGTTTCCTATTATGCAACATTTGATAACTATATGGTAGGTACCGTTCAGGGCGAGTATATCAGAGATGCTCTTGACCTTGAAAATGCAGAGGGACCGTTCAATATTGAGCTGATCACAGGCGACCCGGGCGACAACAACGCAAGATTCTTCTTCGGCGGCGCTATGGATGTTCTGCAGCCGTACATTGATTCCGGCAAACTGGTTGTAAAATCCGGACAGACTTCTTTCGAAGAGTGTGCAACCGCTAACTGGGCAACAGAAGCGGCACAGTCCAGATTCGATGCAATTATCGCGTCCAACTACTCCGACGGAACAAACCTTGACGCTGTACTGGCATCCAACGACTCCACAGCTCTTGGTGTGGCGAACTCTCTGGCAGCAAACTATACAGGCGAGTATCCGGTACTGACAGGTCAGGACTGTGATATTGCCAGCGTTAAGAACATGATCGCAGGAAAACAGTCTATGTCCGTATTTAAGGATACCCGTGATCTGGCAACGCAGGTTGTTAAGATGGTAGACGCTATCATGAAGGGCGGCGAAGCACCTGTAAACGATACGGAAAGCTATGACAACGGCACAGGCATCATTCCTTCTTACCTTTGTGAGCCCGTATTTGCAGATGTAAATAACTACAAAGAACTGTTAATTGACTCCGGTTATTATACGGAAGCAGATTTACAGTAAAATCTGTATCGGTAACAGAACAGAGAATCAGCAGGCGGGACTTTAGTTCCCGCCTGTTTAGCAGAAAGACCGGTGGATCAAACTGCCGGCGGAAAAATCTATGCAAAATGGTGGGAGGGATACAGTTGGCGAAAGTATTACTGGAAATGAAAAATATCACCAAAACATTCCCCGGCGTAAAGGCACTGGACAACGTCAATTTGAAGGTGGAAGAGGGAGAGGTTCATGCTCTGGTCGGTGAAAACGGAGCGGGAAAATCCACGCTGATGAATGTATTGAGCGGTATCTATCCTTATGGTTCTTATGAGGGAGATATTATCTATGACGGAGAGGTTTGTAAGTTTAATAAGATCAAAGACAGTGAAGAAAAGGGGATTGTAATTATCCATCAGGAGCTGGCTCTGATTCCTTATATGACGATCGGCGAGAATATGTTCCTCGGAAACGAGCGGGGACACAAATTTGCGCTGGACTGGAATGAAACTTACGGGAAGGCGGATGAACTGTTAAAAACCGTGGGCCTGAAGGAGTCTTCCAGAACGCTGATCAAAGACATCGGTGTGGGCAAACAGCAGCTGGTGGAGATTGCAAAGGCACTGGCGAAAAATGCGCGTCTGCTCATACTGGACGAACCGACTGCTTCCCTGAACGAATCAGATTCGCAGGCGCTCCTGGATCTGATGCTTCAGTTTAAAAAGGAAGGTATGACTTCGATTATCATATCTCATAAACTCAATGAGGTTTCTTATGTAGCAGATAAGATCACCGTAATCCGTGACGGCTCTACGATTGAGACGATGGACAAAAAGACGGATGCAATCACGGAGGACCGTATTATCAAAGGCATGGTAGGGCGCGATCTGACCAACCGTTTCCCGAAACGGGAGAACGTAAAGATCGGCGATGTGCTGATGGAAGTGAAGGACTGGAATGTATACCATCCGCTGTATACGGAACGGAAGGTTGTCGATCATGTGAATATCAATGTAAAGCGCGGTGAAGTGGTGGGAATCTCCGGCCTGATGGGCGCGGGCAGAACCGAGCTGGCCATGAGCGTATTTGGTAAGAGCTATGGAACGAACATCTCCGGGCAGATTTTTATCAACGGAAAAGAAGTTCATTTACATAATGTAAGAGAAGCCATTAAGAATAAGCTGGCCTATGTAACGGAGGACAGAAAAGGCAACGGCCTGATTCTGAGCAATCCGATCAAGATTAATACAACGATGGCGAATCTGGATGCGGTCAGCACCCATACGGTCATTGACAAAGACAAAGAATATGGCGTTGCGGTGGATTACAAGGAAAAGCTTCATACCAAATGTCCTACGGTGGAGCAAAACGTAGGCAATTTGAGCGGCGGAAATCAGCAGAAGGTATTGCTTGCCAAGTGGATGTTTGCCGACCCGGACGTGCTGATACTGGATGAACCGACCCGCGGTATCGACGTAGGGGCAAAATATGAGATCTACTGTATTATCAATCAGCTTGTAGCAGAGGGAAAATCGGTAATTATGATCTCGTCCGAACTTCCGGAAGTTCTGGGTATGTGTGATCGTATCTATGTCATGAATGAGGGCAGAATTGTGGGCGAGCTTGACAGAAGCGAAGCCTCGCAGGAAGTTATCATGTCATACATCTTAAAATCAAGCAATAAAGGAGCGTAAACGATGGATAAAGCAAAAGTTATGGCAGGAGTCAAAAAATATACAATGATTATCGCGTTGGTGCTGGTTACGTTGTTCTTCACATGGAGAACCGGTGGAAAAATCCTGCTTCCCCAGAATGTAAGTAACCTGATCGCACAGAACGCTTATGTATTTGTACTGGCAACCGGTATGCTGCTGTGTATCCTGACCGGCGGTAATATCGACCTTTCCGTTGGTTCGGTCGTTTGTTTCGTAGGCGCGGTTGGCGCCACTTTGATGGAAAACAAGGGCATGAATGTATGGCTGTCCATTCTTGTTATGATTATCGTCGGTACGGCGATCGGCGCATGGCAGGCATTCTGGATTGCCTATGTACATGTCCCTCCCTTTATCACAACGCTTTCGGGTATGCTTGTATTCCGCGGCCTGAGCAACGTGGTACTGCAGGGTATGACGGTTTCCATCACCAATGAATTTTTTGTCAAGCTGTTCGGCGGCGGCGCCGACTGCTACATCCCGGATTTCTTTGGCGGCGGCGAAGGCATGAATATTACCTGTATGGTGGCGGGGATTATCGCATGTGCCGTTTATGTGATTGTGATTCTCAAGGGACGTATGGCAAGGGCAAAGAAAGGCTATGAGATGGAGCCGCTTGCTTCCGCAGTGACAAAGCTCGTTGTGATCTGCCTGGTTATTCTGGCGTTTACCTATAAACTGGCACAGTATAAAGGGATTCCGACAGCGCTGATCTGGGTTATGGTTGTTGTTTTCATCTATGGCTATATTACATCCAAGACGACGACCGGGCGTTATTTCTATGCGGTAGGCGGCAATGAAAAGGCAACCAAGCTTTCCGGTATCAATACGGAGCGCGTATACTTTATCGCTTATACGAATATGGGCTTTCTGGCCGCTCTGGCAGGCATGCTGACGATTGCCCGTATGACGAGCGCGCAGCCTACATACGGACAGAACTACGAAATGGATGCCATCGGTTCCTGCTTTATCGGCGGCGCTTCCGCATACGGCGGTGTCGGCACGGTTCCCGGCGTTATCGTCGGCGCGGTACTGATGGGTGTCATCAACCTGGGCATGAGCATCATGGGTGTAGATGCCAACTATCAGAGAGTGGTAAAAGGTCTGGTTCTTCTGGCAGCGGTTATCTTCGACGTTGTATCCAAGAAGGGCGGAAAGAGCTGATATAAATTCAGATTGTATTGTTGATGTTTCGGAAATCAGCCGGAGCGGAAGGGGAGAGAAAAGTCCCCGTCTGCTCCGGCGTTATTTTTGTATCCTAATTGTTCCCCGCAAGAAACTCGCGGATACAATCCAGAAGCCTGTCATTGTCCGCGGGCGACATAAAGCAGAAGCGCAGCCAGGTGTTGTCGAGAAAGGGAAAGGAAGCGCAGTTGCGTATCATCATTCCCCGGCGTATCGCCATTTCAAAGAGGTCGTCGGCCGTCCTGCCGTCCTGCAGGAGATGCACGAGTATAAAATTGGCGTATGACGGATAGGCGCGCAGACCCGGCATAGCGGACAATATCTGTCCGATGCGTTCGCGTTCCGTTTCCATGAGGCTGCGGGTCTTTTGGATCTGTGCGTGATCGGCAAACAAAAGCTGCCCTGCCGTATCGGCGAGACTGCTGACCGTCCACGGATTCTGGCTTTGCACCATGGATTTTGCAAGGGCGGCATTTCCGGTAACGGCATAGCCGAGGCGCAGTCCGGGAGCGGCAAAAAATTTGGACACGCCCCGCAGGATCACCAGATTGTCAAAGTGTCCGGTCAGCGGGACGGCGGTGGCAGTCGGGCAATCCGGTGCGAATTCCATGTAGGTTTCGTCCACCATGACAAGAATATTCCGGTTCCGGCAGGCCTCGAGAATGTGCCGCATCTGTTCGGCGCGGATCAGGGAAGCGGTGGGGTTATTGGGATTGCAGAGGATCAGCATATCGGTGTCGTCTGTCAGACAGGCCAGAAGCTTGTCCGTATGGGGGATAAAATCCTCGTCCTCCTCCAGACGATAGTAGGAACAGCTGCCGCCGCAGGCGGTTACTTCCCGTTCATATTCCGAGTAGGCAGGCCCCTGAATGACGGCGTGTACGGGTCTGCGCAGCCGGATCGTCAGTGAGATCAGCTCAGTCGTTCCGTTGCCGGGAACGATGTGTGAGGCCGGCGTATGGCAGTAGGCGCCGACGGCCTCCCGCAGACGGGTGTAGTCGCGGTCGGGGTAAGCGGCAATCACATCCAGCCGTTTTGCCAGCTCTTCTTTCAGCCATGCGGAAAGTCCGAGCGGGTTTACATTGGCGCTGAAACTGACAATTTTTTCTTTGGGGATTCCGTATTGCCGTTCTATTGTTTCCAGATCACTTCCATGGAAATGATTCGCATTGTTCATTTTTGTCTCCATTCTTGAACTCCCATAACGGTTCATGCTATAATTATAGTCTACAGATTACGGACAGTATATCACAGTTTTTACAGAAATATCAAGAAAAGCGACGGTGCGGGCCAGATGGACAAACGGGAGAAAATCGATAAAGTACTTGCACAGAGGGCGGCCTGCCGCAAAGGTTCCCTTTCTTTTTCTTATTTGAAAATTGAGCTTACCATCCGTGCCGGGGAGACGGCGGAGGGAAGCTTTCAGGTAATGGGGGAAGACGGTCTGCCGCTTTCCGGCGTGGTGGTGACGGGGGATACCCGGATGCACTGTCTGACACCGGAATTTTCCGGCAGTCCGGCGGAGATTTTTTACCGGTTTGACAGCACGGGACTCGACGAGCGTGATATGGTCCGGGGCGTGTTTCAGGTGATTTCCAGTCAGGGAGAATACGTTCTCCCGTATGTGGTTTTTGTTTCCCCGAACGTGTTTGAGACTTCACTGGGCCAGATGAAAAATCTCTTTCATTTTGCGAATCTGGCCAGAACAAACTGGCAGGAGGCGGTGAAGATCTTTTATGATAAGGATTTTTGCAATCTGCTGACAGGGAGTGAGCGGCAATATCTGAACGGATACCGGATTCTCTCCATGCGGCCGCATACGGAACAGAAGGTGGAAGAATTTCTGATGTGGATTCGCAAGAAGCAGCGCGTGTCGTATGAAACGGACCGGGATGCGGTCCGCGTATCGCTGACAGAAGATGTGGCGAGGGAAGTCGTTGTTCTGACGCGGACGGGATGGGGATATACAAAACTGCAGATTGAGACGGAAGGGAAGTTTCTGAAGGCGGAAAAGTCGGTGCTGACCGATGACGATTTTCTGGGGAATCAGTGTCCCTGCGGATTTGTATTGTTTCGGGACGGGCTGCACGGCGGGCGCAATTTCGGAAAAATCCGGTTTTACAATGAATATCTGTCGCTGGAGCTGCCGGTGTGTGTGGAATACGGGGAACCGGACCGGGCAGAGAATGCGGCGTATCATGAGCGGAAAAAAAGGGTCGTGGATTTTTATCAATATTATCTGCGTTTTAGCATGGGCCAGATCGGGAAGCAGGAATGGCTGACACAGACGCAGCGCATTATCGATGCCATTCATGAAAAGAACCGGGAAAATCCTGTGCGGGATCTGTTTCAGGCACATATTCTGATTACAAAAGAGCGCTATGGAGAGGCCGGGCGGCTGCTGGAACAGGCGGGCAGTGCCATTGTGCCGGAGGAAACCCGGCCGGAAACGAGCTGCTATTATCTGTATCTGACAACGCTTGTGAGCCGGGACGAGAATTATATCCGGGCGGTTACGGAGGAGATCCGGCGCGTTTACCGGAATGACCAGACGAATTGGGAGGTGGCCTGGCTGCTCCTGTATCTGGATGCGGAGTTCGTCAGAAGCCTTTCCCGCAAATGGATTTTTCTGGAGCAGCAATTTGATAAGGGCTGTCGCAGCCCTGTCTGGTATATGGAAGGCGCGGCGCTGGCCAGAAGGAATCCGGCGTTTCTGATGAAGCTGACGCCTTTTGTCGTGCAGGTTCTGCACTTTATGGCCAGAAACCATTATCTTACCGATGAATGTATCAGTCAGATCCACTATCTTGCCAGCAGACAAAAATATTATTCCGAGCAGATGTACCGGATTCTGCAGGTCTGCTATCGGAAGAAAAAAGATTCGGAATCACTGCGCGCGATCTGTGCACTTTTGATTAAGGGAAATAAAACAGGGCCGGAATATGCAGTCTGGTACCGCAGAGGAATCTTGCGGGAACTGTGGATTACAAGACTGTATGAATATTATATGATGTCCATTGATATGGAAGGCGGGGAGGAGATACCGGACGCGGCGCTTCGTTATTTTTCTTATAGCTGCGGACTGACGTATGAGCGGACGGCGTATCTGTATGCCTATGTGATTCGGACCTGCGGGGAATATTCGGAATTATACCGTACCTATATTCCGGCTATGGAGCAGTTTCTGGCGCAACAGTTGGAAAAGGGTCATATGAACCGGGATATTGCCTGCCTGTACCGCAGAATGATGCAGGAAGGTCTGGTGAGCGCAGAGACGCTCAATCGATACGCGGGGAGTCTCTTTGTCCATGAGATACGGATTAAGACCCCGGGTATCAGGCGGGTTATGATCCGGCATGGCAAGCTGAAGTCGGAGGCCGCCTATCCGGTCAGCGGGGGGACGGCCTGCGTACCGGTGTATGACCGGGATTTCAGTCTGGTCTTTGAAGGGGAAAACGGCGGACGGTTTCTCTGCGATATAGAATACGAAGACAGAGCGCTCTTTTATTCGCAGGAGATGTTTCCGGTTATATTTTTGAACAGGGCAGGATTTTTTACGGAAGATGTCGGCGTTTTGCTTTATCAGTGCGAGCATGGCAGGAGCTATACCACGGTGGACCGGGATAATGTGCAGTATGCCCGCAAGATATGGGAACATGAGGAGATCGGGGAAGCGTACCGCAACGAACTGGGGATGAAGCTGCTGGACTATTATGACAGTCAGGATGCGACAGAGGAACTGGATGCATTTCTGCCCTTGTTGCAGCCATTGTCCATGAACGGCCGCGAGCGGATGGAAGCGCTGCGCTGTCTGGTGCTGCGGGGCATGTATGACACGGCGTGCGACTGGGTTATGCGCTATGGGATGGAAAAACTGAAACCCAAGCTGCTGATGCGGCTGTGCAGCCGTATGCTATCGTATGCCGGAGCCGCGGAATCGAAAGTTATGACAGCAATGTCATATGCTGCTTTCCGCAGCGGAAAATATGACGAGTCGATGCTGGCATATCTGAGTCTGTATTATCAGGGAACGCTCGAAGAATTGTACGCACTCTGGCAGGCATGCGACGGGTTCGACACGGCCAGCTATGAACTGTGCGAACGGATGCTGCTGCAGATGCTTTTTACCAATGAATGGCTGGACGATGCGGCGGATATATTGAAGACGTATGTGGCGGGAAGCGCGGATGAAGCGGTGACGGCCGAATGCCTGAATTACTTTGCCTGCCGGTACTTTATCCGGGGGCAGGAGCCGTCTCCTTTTATCTGGAAAGAACTGATGCGCAGGAGTCGGAACGGGGAGCCGTGCGATGTGGTTTGCGAGCTTGCTCTGCTGGAGCATTTTGCCGGGCAGCCAGAGACCGGTGAGGAAGAGCGCGGGATTATCCGGGCTTTTCTGGATGATCTGCTTTTGAAACGCGGGATTGTCTTTGGATTTTTCCGGCGGTTTTCGCCGATCTACCCGAACATGGCGTACTATGCGGACCGGACGTTCCTGGAACTGCGCACAAAGTCGGAAAACCCGGTGACGCTGCATTTTATGCTGCAGACGGGCGGAGAAGGCGGCGCATATAAGACGGAAGAGATGAAAAGCTGTTACCGGGGACTCTATACGCGGAGTTTTTTGCTGTTTCCGGGGGAAAAGCTGTCGTATTATATGATGGAGCGGCGGGGAGAGCAGGAGACGATTGTGAAAAGCGGTTCTCTGGAGTGCAGCCATGATATGACGGAGCAAATGGCGGGCAGGACCCCTGCAATCTGTCGTCTGATGGCGGCGGTAGCGGATAAAAATACCGATTTGGCGGAAGCGGTATTGACGGAATATTACCGAAAAGAGTTTGCAGTGGAAAATCTGTTCACACTGTTATAAAAAGATGATAGGAAGCGAAGGGCATGCTCCTGGAGAGAGGCATATTAACGGGCAGAAAAAATAAAATAGTGATTGGCTTTGATCTGGGAGACCGGTTGTCTCAGATCAGTTTCAGCCGTATGGACGGCGGGGAACCGGAGACACTTTCCGTCACGGAAGACGGCGGGGTATTCTGTTTTCCGACGGTGATCGGGCGGCGGTTCGGGGCGAATCCGTGGGTGTGCGGGATCGAGGCGGCCGATCTGGCAGCGGAGGGCAGGGGCATTGTGCTGGAGCAGCTTGTCTCGCTGGCCAGAGCGGGGAACGGAATCGAGATCGACGGGGAACTGTTTGACCCGGTTGCCCTTTTGATGCTTTTCCTGAAGCGGAGTTTATCGCTTCCGGGACTTCCGGCGGGGCCGGAACAGATCGCGGCCGTGATGATTTCCGTGGATATTCTGGATCAGCGTATGACGGAAGTATTGAATCAGGCGGCCGGCGTGCTGCAGCCGGTTCCGGTATTTTTCCAGAGCCGCGGGGAAAGCTTTTATCAGTATATGCTGCACCAGCCCAGGGAACTGTGGCTCGGACAGGCGCTGGCCTGTGAGCATGAGGAGCAGCGGCTGCGGACGTACTGCATGGTGTGCAACCGGCGCACAACGCCTAACGTGGTGTTCGTGGAAGAAAAAGAATATCAGATGACGGCGTCGGACGAAGCGTTCCGACAGATTCTGGAAGAGACATGCCGGGACAGAACGGTTTCCTCGGCCTATCTGCTCGGCAGGAGTTTTGAAAAGGAATGGTACGGGGAATCGCTGCGTTACCTGTGCCGGGGCAGACGTGTCTTTCGGGGCAATAATCTCTACAGCAAAGGGGCCTGTTTCGGTGCGGCCGAAGCGCTGGCAGCGGGGGAAAACGACAGGCAGTATGTATTTCTCGGACGCGATACGCTGAAGGCCAATCTGGGCATGAAGGTGCTGCGGGGCGGACAGGATTCGTATTTTGCGCTGCTGGATGCCGGGACGAGCTGGTTTGAGGCCAGAGTGCAGTGTGAGTTTTATCTGGAAAGCGGCAATACGCTGTCGATACTGGTAATGCCGCTGACGGGCAGGGAAAGCAAAGAAGTGGAAATTATTCTGCACGATCTGCCGAAACGGGAGGAACGGGCGACCCGGATTCGAATGGAGCTGGCGATGGAGTCGGAGGACGGCGTGTCGGTGACACTGGAAGATCTGGGGTTTGGGGAAATTTATCCCGCGACGCATCGTATCTGGCATGAGCGGTTTCTCCTGTAACAGGACAGGATGCGGGCGGAAGAAACGGGAGCGAAAGGAAAAAAGAGATGGGCAGAGTGATCCTTTGCACGGGAAAGACGGCGAATATTCCGTATCTGATGAAAAAACTGGGGTTTTCCATATATTCCGTGGAGGAACTCTGTTATTGCATTCGGGAGCATACGTTTCTGATGGATGAGGAAGTCGTGTGCAGAGAGCTGGCGGAATGGCTGAAAGAGGAATGCGGCCTTGCGGAACTGGGAGCCGCGCTGCTTGGTCTTTTGCGGAAAAGAGCGGGCACGGCAGACTTTTTGACGGTCATACTGGAATATACGGCGTATTATCCGGCAAATGAAATACGAAAGATCAGCCGGTTTTTGAAGGCGGACAATCGGCGCGGCGAGATCGAGAAAAAAAAGCAGATCGGGGATTATCTGGCGTTTCACGGCAAATATGAGCTGGCAATGGAGCAGTACCGGAGCCTTCTGGCGGAATGCGGTGACGATACGGCGGCAGCGGCCGGGATCTGGCATAATATGGCCTGCGTGAGCAGTCGGCTCTTTTTGTTTGAGCAGGCAGCGGAGCTGTTTTTCAAAGCCTATGCCCTCTCCGGGGAACAGGAGAGCCTGATACAGTTTCTGGCGGCGAAGCGTCTGGCTCTGGATGAAAAGGATTATGTGGATTTTATCGCGGAGGGACCGCAGACGTATTACGAAGCGTCGATGGAACTGGAAAAGCGGCTGGAGGGCAGCGCCCGGCAGTGGCAGGGCAGCGCGCAGGCCGCGGTGCTGGACGGCATTCATATGGAGAAAACGCAGAACAAAGACGAGTGCCAGCGTATGCTGGAAGACGCCGCGCAGCAGGTTCGGGAAAAATATCGGCGGATGATGTATGCGGACGGGCGTGGACTGGACGAATAAAGACGGTGATAAGAGAGCGGAAATATGGGATTGTTTAAAAAGTGGTTTCACTTTCTGAAGGGAAAGAAAAAGGAAGAATACAGAGAAGAAGAACAGGAACAGCAGGAAAATCAGGTGTTGAGCCGGGACAGCGTGAATCTGCGCGATCAGGGCCAGCGTATGAATTATGTGCGGAGCTGTCTGGAACAGATCAAAGACGCGCAGGACGAGATCGGGCAGTTGACGAAAGAGTATGGCATGGTTACGTCCTATCTGACCGATGCGGAAGAGATCGAGGCGCTGCCCGCGTTGGAAAAACAGGAACTGAACCGGATCGCCGATAAGATTGTGGCTTATGAGAAGGAAAAAAACCTGTATGAAAGGCAGCGCGCCGGCATGAGCGATGCGCAGTTCCATCAGATGGAACGGATGGAAGAGCAGGTGGAGGAGGGTATCGCAAAGCTGAACGAAGCGGAGGCGTATCAGGAAAAAATACGCCAGGACATGCGCCGCCTCTCGGGGGAAAAACATGCTTTTCAGTACCGGAAACACGATCTGCAGAATCTGATGGTCAATATGCGGGGGATGTTGATTATTACGAGCTTTGCCTTTATTACCTGTATGGTGATTCTGCTTCTCTTACAGGTTATGCTGGAAATGGACATTCGCATCGGCTATATACTGACAGCGGGGGCAACGGCATTTGCGGTCTTTTTTATCTATCTGAAATACACGGATGCCGCTAAGGAAAAAAGGCAGGTGGAACGCTCCATTAACCGGCTGATCTTGCTGCAGAACCGGGTTAAAATCCGCTATGTGAACAATACCAATCTGCTGGATTATCTGTATGTAAAGTATCAGGTGGCTTCGGCGGCGGATCTGCTTTCCCTGTGGGAGCTGTATCAGCAGGAGCGGGAAGAACGGGAGAAATTCCGGGAAATTCATGCGGAACTGGATTATCAGCGCCATGAACTGCTCCGGATCCTGCGCCGGTTTCAGATCAAGGATCCCGATATATGGCTGCGGCAGGCACAGGCGATTACCAGCCGCCATGAGATGGTGGAAATCCGCCATAATCTGATCCAGCGCCGCCAAAAACTGCGCCGCCAGATGGAATACAATGAAGAACTGGCAGCGGCCGCACAGCAGGAGGTGAAAACACTGGCGGAGGAATTCCCGTCGTATGCGCGTGAGATTATGGAGATGGTATCCCAATACGAGGACAGGGAATAAATTTCTGATTGCCGATTGACACATCCACTTTATCATGCTAATATACAAAAGTGAGCGCTCTTACGGAGAGAAGGGCGGGTTAAGGAGGAATTATTATGAAAAAGTGGATTGCACTGGCAGGTACGTTTGCCATGACGGCGGCGCTTCTGGCGGGCTGCGGGCAGAGCGGTGATGCTGAGACGAATGCGGCGCAGGAGAGCGGCGCAGAACAGACAGGCGGAGCGGAAAGCGCGGCACCGGAGGCGGAAAATGCGGAAGCCGCAGACACAGAAGGCGAGGCGGGCGCAGGGACAACCTTTACCGTGGGATTTGACGCCGAATTCCCGCCGTATGGCTATAAGGATGATTCGGGGGAATATGTGGGATTCGACCTGGATCTGGCAAGGGCCGTGTGTGAGAAGAACGGATGGGAATTTGTGGCACAGCCGATTGACTGGGATGCCAAGGACATGGAACTGTCTTCGGGTGCGATCGACTGTATCTGGAATGGTTTTACGATGAACGGTCGTGAGGACGACTATACATGGAGCATGCCGTATATTGACAATAGTCAGGTATTTGTGGTGCCGACGGAAAGCGGCATTGCCTCCAAAGCCGATCTGGCAGGCAAGGTTGTCGGCGTGCAGAAGGATTCTTCCGCACTGGCAGCCCTGACCGACGAAGAAAATCAGGAAAATCTCGATCTGGCGGCATCGTTTGCCAATCTGGTGGAATATGCGGATTATAATACCGCATTTATGGATCTGGAAGCGGGTGCGATCGAAGCGCTCGCTATCGACATCGGGGTGGCTTCTTATCAGATCGAATCGAGAGGCGACGGCTATGTGATGCTGGAGGAACCGCTTGCCACAGAGCAGTACGGAATCGGGTTCAAAAAAGGAAACGATGCGCTGAAAGATACGGTGGAAAATTCGCTGCTGGAGCTGTATGCGGACGGAACGGTGGCTAAGGTTGCGGAGCAGTACGGAATCGACGTTTCCATGATCTGTCTCGGAAACGATCAGTAAGAAAAACAGACAGCGGTAAGGGGATGAAAGGGGGAATCCTTCATCCCCTGTTTGCTGTCAGGCACAAAAAGGCTGCCGGGGAAGGCATTTGCATTTGGGAGGAAGAAAAGACGATGGATCTGGCATTGATGGTTGCACAATTAGGGGAGGGTATGATTGTCACGGTGGAAATATTTTTCCTGACGCTGCTGTTTTCCCTGCCGCTCGGGCTTGTGATTTCATTCGGGCGGATGTCACGGCATTTTCCGCTGCGGACACTTACCAAAATTTACATATCGGTTATGCGGGGAACGCCGCTGATGCTGCAGCTGATTGTCGTGTATTTCGCCCCGTATTATGTATTCGGGCTTAAAATTTCGGCTTCCTATCGCTTTACGGCGGTTATTCTGGCGTTTGCCCTGAATTATGCCGCTTATTTTGCGGAGATTTACCGCGGCGGCATCGAATCCATGCCGGCCGGGCAGTATGAGGCAGCGCAGGTACTGGGATATAACAGGATGCAGACTTTTTGCAAAATTATTCTGCCGCAGGTTATCAAACGGATTCTCCCCGCCGTCACAAACGAGACGATTACGCTGGTCAAGGATACGTCGCTGGCCTTTGTGCTGGCGGTGGTGGAAATGTTCACGGCGGCCAAACAGATTGCCGCCAAAGAGACGACGATTGTGCCGCTGATGGCCGCCGGTGTGTTTTATTACCTGTTTAATCTGGCTGTCGCCGCTTTTATGGAATATCTGGAAAAGAAACTGAGCTATTATCGATAGGAGGACGGGAATGAAATATCTGGAAATCGAGCATATGAAAAAGACGTTTGACAATCTGGAAGTGTTAAAGGATATTTCCCTGTCTGTGGAGAAAGGGGAAGTCGTATCCGTTATCGGCCCTTCCGGTTCGGGAAAATCCACACTATTGCGCTGCGCAACCATGCTGGAGCAGATGGACGGCGGCAGCCTTTCCTATCTGGGAGAGCGGGCCGCGTGGGAGGAAAACGGAAAATGTGTCTATGCGCCGAAGCAGGAACTGAAGCGGATCCGTAAAAATTACGGCCTGGTGTTTCAGAGCTTTCATCTGTTTCCCCATTACAGCGTATTAAAAAATATTACCGATGCGCCGGTCTGCGTGGATCATGTTTCGAAAGCGGAGGCGTTGGAGCGCGCCGAAAAGCTGTTGATACAGCTCGGTCTGGAAGATAAAAAGGATGCCTACCCCTATCAGCTCTCCGGCGGGCAGCAGCAGCGCGTCTCCATAGCCCGGGCGCTTGCGCTGCAGCCTGGAATTCTGTTCTTTGATGAACCGACGTCTGCGCTCGACCCGGAGCTGACCGGCGAAGTGCTGAAGGTAATCAAAGAACTGGCAAAAGAGCATATGACAATGATTATCGTGACACATGAGATGCAGTTTGCGCGGGAGCTGTCCGACCGGATTATCTTTATGGAGGGCGGCGTGATCCGCCAGCAGGGAACGCCGGAGGAACTGTTCGGCAGTCCGGACGAGCGGGTAAAAGAATTTATCGGGAAATTTCAGGCGTGAAGGAGAAGGGCCGGGAGGTATTCTTAAGATTTTTGAAAACAGTTGTGTTTTCGGGGTATGTTGGATATAATGAGGGTATTATTTCGGAGAGGTATTGAGATGATAAGGGATCTTGTAATTAATGATTACCGTGGCATAGCCGGTCTGCATTTGGAAGAACTCAAAAACGTAAATGTATTTGTAGGGCCGAATAACTGCGGGAAAACGTCCATATTGGAGGCGATCATCTTTTCAGGTCTGTTTGACGATGTGGAATTGCTGGTCAATACGCTGGTGTCCCGGTATCACGGGTTTTCCACACAGTACTTTGAATCCCTCTTTCCGGTCGGACACGAGCCCGTTATCTGTATTAAGTCCGGATTGGGCGACGACGACAGACAGCTGCATACGCATGTTATGTTTGAAAAAAGCCGGAAAATCAGCAAAGGAGACGGCGTTGAGAGTTCTGATGTCTTTGAACTGCAGTTTCTGTATGGTTATGATGGTGTCAACGAAGATCGGCACGATCGGTTTTATGTCCGTTTTGAAGAAGATGACGACAGTTACCATGTGGAAATGGGAAAGGCAAAAGAAAATGTACTAAATCTGCAGGTACCGTGTAAATTTATCTCTTTTTCCAGATTTGACCGTACGGAACGTTTGATGAATGATGTTGACAAGATACTGGATCAAAATCTGCGGAATGAATTGATCGACATTTTGCGGATATTTGATGAAGATATTGTTAATTTTGAGATTGTGGGAAAAGGGCGGACGATTAAGCTGTTCAGAAAAAATCAGGAGATGCCGCTGACGTTATATGATTACGGGAACGGCATGTATAAGGCGTTCTTTATCGCGACTTCCGCTTTGCTGGCGAAAGACGGAATTTTGCTGGTGGATGAGATCGAAGCGGGCATACACAGCAGGGCCTTGCTTGATTTTATTGCAAAACTGTTGAAGGTTTGCGCGGTTCATCATGTGCAGCTTTTTCTGACAACCCACAGTTTGGAGGCGGTGGATATTATACTGGACGACTGCTGCGAGGAACTGGAGCAGATGGCTGTCTATCATATCAAAAACGGGGATGGCCAGACGACAGCCAGAAGATACGGCGGGAAAAAACTGCTTGATTTACGGAATGAGATTGGATTTGATGTTCGATGAAAATGGAAAAGTATTATATCTTGGTTTCGGAGGGCGTTACGGATTGCTCTTTTCTGGAGGCCGTTCTGGAAAAAATGCTGCATTATCTTCCGTGCCGGAATGTGAAAGATCTCCCATTATTGTTTCGGGAAATGATCGGGCAATATCCGGCTGTGAGCGGAGAGCTAAAACGACAGGACAGCCCGGTTTTTTACCATAAGGATAAAATCGGTATTGCGGTCAAACAGGCGAATGGCTGTGACAATATTCCCCTGAAAGTCGGCGCATTGGCGTATCTGATTGATAAACTCGATGTATATGAAGATTTTGGCGGTTTTATTATATTTTGCGATACGGATCTGAAAACAAAAGATGAAATAAAAGACAGTTTTGCCAGGAAGTGGAAGGAGAATGATATTGGTTTTCATGACGAATGTCTGACCATATGCGGACATGCAATGCCATGTTATATCTATTTTTTTCCTTCGGATGGTATTGGAGCGGTGGAAAAGCTGCTTTTGGAATGTACGGAAATATCATATCCTGCATTGTATCGGGAAGCACAAAGGTATGCAGATGTGTTTATGACAGATGAATACAGTAAGATCCGAAAAGAATGCTGGGCTTCTGATGAACGGATACAGACATTTTATGCCGATAAAGTACAGTTGGGCGCGGTTTCTTCTGTCCTGAAACCGGACAGGCCGGTACGGTTTACCATCAAAGATAAAATTATCAGATCAAAATTTGGAGAAGCTTATCTGAAACGGCCGGAGTTTAAAAAGCTGTACGATTTTCTGACAAATCTGCTTGTCTGAAATTATGATACGGATACATGCTGCGCCAAAGCAGGAAAGGGGAGAAGGGGAAATGAAAACATACCGGGTGATGACAACTTGTGTGATGGGCGTTATTATGAGCGCTGCGCTGTTTCTGGCGGCGGGAACGGAGAGCAGGGCCTATTATTACGGCAATGACAAACGGATGTATGATACGTTTGCGGAGATGGAGAAGGTGAACCGGGCACAGACGGCGATGGAAAATCCGGATCTGCGGGATGTGACGCTGCAGGCGGCCACGATTTACACGCTGACGATGTCGGGGAACGGGGAATTCGGCGGCAGGATCAGCGGAAGTGAGGCAAGGACGATTATGGACATCCGGGAGAAAGGGATGCTTGTCATTGGCGGCCATTCCAATGAAGCGTTGCAGTTGATTCTGAGCAACGGCTATATGACGGAATTCGTCGACGAATTCAAGGCGTGGGGGTATCTGGATTCCGGTTATGCATTACCGGAGATACCGGCGCTGGATGCGCCGGCGGCCAGTCAGGATCAGGTTGCGGGCTATATCCGCTATCAGAAATTTGGCGTGACGCCCTGTGTGACGCAGGCACTGACTGCCAGGGTGGATACGGTTCTGAAAAAAGACTGTCTTGCGCAGGCGACAGATTTGCGGACGGTTCCCGCGGGTACGGCGCTGACTGTTCTGGGTATGACGGATACGGGGTTCTATCAGGTGCGTCTTCCCGATAAAACGGTGGGATTTATCGATGCATGGGCCACGGTGCGGCCTGCACCGCAATCAAAATAAGGAGACTGGATATGCCGGATATATGGTTGGAAAAGGTAAAAAAAGGACTGCACATCGTATGTAATGTAATGGAATTGATTCTGGCAGCGGCTGTGCTACTCGGTATTGTATGTTCGGCGTTTCATCTTTTCCGGGGGATGCCCGCCTCTGTGAACCTTCTCGGTGATACCAAGCAGTTTCAGCATTTTCTGGAACAGATATTTATGCTTGTAATCGGCATAGAATTTCTGCAGATGTTATGCAAGCCGAATGCGGACAATGTAATGGAGATTTTGATTTTCCTTGTGGCGCGTCATATGATTGTGGGAGACACAACGCCTGTCGAAGACTTTGTCTCCGTAATCAGCGTCTGCCTGTTGTGCGTTCTGCGCAGGTATCTGCACAATCAGAAGACGAAAGACGGGAAAGAAGGGGCATAGAAAAACAGCAGTAACACCTTGCAATCCGTATCTCACTGTGCTATGCTGTTAATGATAAAGGATTTTTGATTGTAAGGAGGGGTTATTATGGATATTCCGGCATTGTCGATGGCACTCGCACAGACAAAGACATTGGGTGATGTAGGGACCGCGGTGCTTGGGAAATCGCTTGATCTGGCGAGAGAGCAGGGCGCGGAGATGGCGGCGATGATCGATTCCGCGGGGATGGAACTTTCCGTAAATCCGGCTGTGGGCGGTAATATCGATATTCGGCTGTGACAACACCGGATTCTAATTTCATAAATATCTTCAGGGTCGGGTTCATTTCCCAACCGGTGGTACAGCCCACGAGCCGAAAGGCATGATTCGGTGCAATTCCGAAGCCGACAGTAAAGTCTGGATGAAAGAAGATAAGACAATGCGACAGTTGACTGACTGCGCAGTGCGGTTTGATGACAGACTCTGAAATGGTGACATTTCAGAGTTTTTATTTTACGATAAACGGCTTTGGAGTGTTTTGTTTCCGGCCGTTTTTTTTATTTTACAGGGAAAAGGAGAGATTACCGATATGACAACTGCCGAAGATATTTTTTTTATGGAACGCGCTCTTGCGCTTGCCGTGCGCGGCACGGGCAGAGTGAATCCGAATCCGCTGGTAGGAGCGGTGGTCGTCCGCGACGGAACGGTGATCGGGGAGGGATGGCATGCGCAGTTCGGCGGGCCGCACGCAGAGCGGAATGCCTTGGCGGAGTGTGCCGGCGGGGCAAAAGGCGCCACGCTGTATGTGACGCTGGAGCCGTGCTGCCATTACGGAAAGACGCCGCCGTGTACGGAAGCCGTTCTGGAGCATCAGATCGCCCGGGTGGTTGTCGGGTCGGCCGATCCCAATCCGCTGGTGGCGGGTGCGGGAATCCGCAGGCTGCGGGAAGCGGGCGTGGCTGTGACGGAGGGGGTGCTGCGGGAAAAATGTGATGCCCTGAACCGGATATTTTTTCACTATATCCGCACTAAGACCCCCTATGTGACGATGAAGTATGCCATGACGATGGACGGAAAGACAGCGACGCGGACGGGACAGTCCCGCTGGATCACCGGTGCGCCGGCGCGGATACGGGTGCATGAGGACCGCAGCCGCCATATGGCGATTATGACGGGGGCAGGCACGATACAGGCGGATGATCCGCTGCTGAACTGCCGGATCCCGGGCGGACGGACGCCGATTCGCCTGATTTGCGATACAGGGCTGCGGACTGCGGCCGGAGCGCGGGTAGTGGAGACGGCCCGGGAGATTCCGACATGGTTTCTGACCTGCTGCCGGGATGCCTCCCGGCAGGAGAAATATGCGGAAAAGGGCTGCCGGATTCTGCAGGTTCCGGAACGGGACGGTCATGTGGATATTAAAAAGGCCGTGGAGCGGTTGGGGGAAGAAGGAATAGACAGTATTTATCTGGAAGGGGGCAGCGCCCTGAACGCCTCGGCGCTGGAGGCGGATATTGTGCAGGCGCTGCACTGTTATATCGCGCCGAAGATGTTTGGAGGAACGGAAAGCCGAGGACCCGTGGGAGGAAAGGGAGTGGCATTTCCCGCGCAGGCATGGGGGTTTGTGATTACCGATGTCTGCCGCTGCGGAGATGATATTTTGATCGAAAGTATACGGGAGGGGTGCGAATAAATGTTTACGGGAATCATAGAGGAGATCGGCGTTGTCCGCAAGGTGCAGAAAGGAGCCGTGTCAGGGAGTCTGTCGATCGAAGCGGAAACGATCCTGCCGGGGGTGAGGACGGGGGACAGCATTGCGGTCAACGGTATCTGCCTGACGGTGACAGGACTGGGGAATAACGGATTTACGGTTGATGTTATGCATGAGACATTTGACCGCAGCAATGTCCGCGGCCTGCGGCCCGGGTCGCGGGTTAATCTGGAGCGCGCCATGGCGGCGGACGGGCGGTTCGGCGGCCATATCGTGTCGGGCCATATCGACGGTGTCGGAACGGTAAGCCGGATATGGAATGATGAAAATGCCGTCTGGTATGAGATTGCCGCACCGGCGGCGATTATGCGCTATGTTGTGGAGAAAGGCTCGATTGCGGTGGACGGCGTGAGCCTGACCGTGGCAAAGGCGGGCAGTACGATGTTTCGGGTGTCGGTGATACCGCATACCAGAAAAATGACGATATTGTCGGAAAAGAAAAAAGGTGATCCGGTGAATCTGGAAAACGACTGTATCGGCAAATATGTGGAAAAGCTGTTGGGAGCCGGCAGGGAGACGGGCGGCGTTACCCGGTCGCTGCTGGCGGAAAACGGATTTTTATAAACAAGTAAGGAGAGGAAAAGAGATGGAAGGATTTGCAACGATCCCGGAGGCTTTGGAGGAATTGCGCAAAGGACGCATTGTTATGGTGACGGACGATGCGGACCGGGAAAACGAAGGAGACTTTATCTGTGCGGCAGAGTTCGCGGACTGTGCCAATGTGAACTTTATGGCAGTGCACGGCCGGGGACTGATCTGTATGCCTATGAGTGAGACATATTGCAATCGACTGATGCTGCCGCCGATGACGCCGGAAAACGGGGATAACCATGAGACGGCGTTTACGGTTTCCATCGATCATGTGGATACGACGACGGGGATTTCGGCTGCGGAGCGGAGCATGACAGCGATGGCCTGTGTACGGGAGGATGCCAGGCCGGAAGACTTCCGGCGGCCCGGACATATGTTTCCGCTGCGGGCAAGGAAGTGGGGTGTTCTGGAGCGCCCGGGGCACACGGAGGCGACGGTGGATCTGATGCGTCTGGCCGGACTGAAAGAGTGCGGCCTTTGCTGTGAGATTATGGCGCAGGACGGGCAGATGATGCGGACGCCGGAGCTGCTGCAGCTGGCAAAGGTGCATGGCATTGTCTGCGTTACCATCCGGGATCTGCAGGCGTATCGCAGACGAAAGGAGCATCTGGTCAGCCGGGAAGCGGTCACAAAGCTTCCGACGGTTTACGGCGATTTTATGGCATATGCCTATGTGAACCGCATCAACGGCGAGCATCATGTGGCGCTTGTAAAAGGTGAGATCGGCGACGGGAAAGATCTGCTGTGCCGGGTGCATTCGGAATGCCTGACGGGCGATGCTTTCGGTTCGGCCAGATGTGACTGCGGGGAGCAGCTTGCATCCGCCATGAGACAGATCGAAGCGGAGGGGCGTGGTATTTTGCTGTATATGCGGCAGGAAGGCCGGGGCATCGGCCTTGTCAATAAATTAAAGGCATACGCCCTGCAGGACGGCGGAATGGATACGCTGGAGGCCAATCTGGCGCTTGGATTTGCGGGAGACGAACGGGAATATTATATCGGCGCACAGATTTTGCGGGATGTGGGGGCCAAGTCACTGCGCCTTCTGACGAATAATCCGGATAAGATTTATGAGCTTTCCGATTATGGTATGGAAATTATGCAGCGGGTTCCCATTCAGATCGAAGCGGGACGTTACAATCGGTTTTACCTGCGGACCAAACAGCTTAAAATGGGACATATGGTGGATTATGAGGCGGGCTGCATCGGCAGATGAGCGCCCCTGTCAATATAATAACTGAAAAACGGAGGAAAGAGAAGATGAGAGTTGTAGAAGGAAAGATGACCGCAGGCGGTATGCGGGTCGGTATTGTGGCGGCAAGATTCAATGAATTTATCACGTCAAAACTGGTGGGCGGTGCGCTGGATGTATTGCGCAGGCATGAGGTGGCAGACGAAGACATTGTCACGGCCTGGGTGCCGGGTGCGTTCGAGATTCCGGTTGTTGCAAAGAAAATGGCGGAGAGCGGAAGATTTGACGCAGTGATCTGTCTGGGCGCCGTAATCCGGGGCGCGACTTCCCATTATGATTATGTGTGCAACGAGGTGTCCAAGGGTGTGGCGCATGTTTCTCTGGAGACGGGCGTTCCGGTTTTGTTCGGCGTGCTGACAACGGAAAACATCGAGCAGGCGATCGAACGGGCGGGAACCAAGGCCGGCAACAAGGGTGCGGAATGTGCGTCCGGCGCCATCGAAATGGTAAATCTGCTGCGGGAACTGGAAAACGTGTAACATAAAAATACCGAAAAGCGCCTGCCTCACGGACACAGAAGACTGTGTGAGGCGGGCGCTTTTCGGTTTGTTTCTTATGTATCTTATCTGGTATTCGTATCTTTATAAATTTTTTATTCTAACAGTGCGGCTTCGATCTCCTCACAGTAGACGGAAATGGCATGGTCTTCAAAGTCATAGACACGATAACGACAAAAAGGTTCACAGCCGCTTTCTGTCATCGCGGCGATATTCAGACCGCCAATATCTTCTCTGACCCGGATGGAGAATTCACCGCGGATATGTTTCAGCAGCAGCCGGATTTTGTAGGTTTCCGAATCGTCGGACAACACGAGTTCGGCATGATACCTGTTTTCCCAGTTGTCATAGTCAAATACTTCTTTATACTCGAATTTCAGAATGTGTCCGAAACAGAGCCAGTTCTGATATTCTCTCGGGAGCTTTGCCAACAAAGCATCCATCCCTTTAATCCCACTATTTTTGTCCAAGTTATACGCCTCCTCTTTTTTTCTTCATTATAGCATTGTGGATGGAGGCTGTCATCCTGAAAAAAAGAAAGGTGTTGACATCTGTAGACTACTGTGATAGTCTAAAGTCAGATAGACTATCACAGTAGTACAGATCGGTATCCTGTGCGCACAGATGGAATCGGATGCCGCAATACAGGGGAAAGGACTGAGAAGATGAGAGACAGGAGAAGAAGAAATGCAGCCGGATTCTTTCTGGCGATGGCAATGACAGCAGGGATGCTCACGGGCTGCGGCGCAGACATTGCGCAGCAGCCGGAAGCGCAAGCGGAAACGGAGGCGGCGGAGAATGCGGAACTGCCTGCGGCAGGCGCGGCCGCTCAGGAACAGACCGGTGCGGAAGCGCAGACCGGAGAAGACGGAGCGGCAGCCGACGGCGAGTTGGCTGCCATACTCGCGGATCCGACATTGGGCGGCCTCTTTGAGCTGTATACGCCGGAAGAGTATGCGGAAGTGATCGAGACGGTGAAAAAGTATGCGGACGGCGGAAGCGAAGATGTGAAACGGATGGAGGAGGATCTGGAAAAACTGAAAGCGGACAATGGCAGACATGAATTTGTACTGTATAAGAGTGCGTTTGACGAGGTATATGAAGAAAACGGGTATATGGTTGCGAGCGGTTTTAATCCGATCAGTGTTATGAATCCCTGGCAGGAATATGAAAGGGCCGGCGTGACGCTGACACCGGAGGCTTACCGGAAAGACATTGAGAATACGGCCAATATGCTGGATCAGGCGGTGGAAAAGGGAAAGCTGACGCAGGAACAGAAGGAAATCATTCTGGCGAAAATGAACGACAATCTGCAGAAAATGTGACAGGGAAACGGTGGCCGCGCGTTGACAACGGGAGACTATTGTGGTAGTCTGGACACGGACAGACTGTTACAATCGTGTGAGAAAAACGAAGAAAGGCGCGTGCAGAATAAATGGAAGAAAAATTATTTGATTCGGAACGGAAAGTGATGGAAGTGATCTGGGAGCATGGCGATATAGCCGCCAGAGAGATTGCGCTGATACTGCATGAGAAGATCGGCTGGAACAAAAATACGACCTATACCGTTATTAAAAAATGTGTGAAAAAGGGATGGATTGAGCGGATGGAGCCGGGGTTTGTGTGCAGGGCGGCAGTCTCGAGGAATCAGGCTGCCACAAACGATACGCAAGAGTTTGTAAACCGGGTATTCGGCGGTTCGATTCCCCTGCTGTTTTCCACATTGCTTTCCGGAAAAAAGATGTCGAAGGATGAGATTGCGCATTTGAAACAGTTGATTGATGAGATGGAGTGAGTGGGATGGACATTTTACAGATGAGCCTGTCTGCTTCTGTGCTGCTTCTGCCGCTGATCTGCGTACGGCTTTTCTGGCGCAGCAGGCTTCCGAAAAACAGTATGAAAATACTCTGGGGCATTGCCTGCTGCAAGCTGATGATACCGGCCGATTTGTTTTTACCCGTGAGGCGGGCCGTGGTGTGGGCGGCGCAGACATTCGGGCCGTGGCAGACACCGGGCGGCATGACGGATACCGGAGCCCCGGGTGCCATGGAAGGATTGGGCCTGCCGGATATTCCGATCGGGTTTTATGTGCCCTCGCAGGAAATCTGCCGCAAACTGTCGGCGCTGCCCCTGCTGTGGCTGGCTGGCGGCGTTTGCCTGACACTGTATTTTGCAGTGTCATACCGGCATTGCATGCATATTTTCAAGATGTCATTGCCGGCGGACAGTGATTGCATAACGCAGCGCTGCGAAAACCGCTTTCCGAGACGGCGCGTGTGTATCCGCATATCCGACAGAATCGTATCGCCGATGACGTTCGGCGTGCTTCGTCCGGTTATCCTGCTCCCTGCGGACACGGACTGGAATGATACCAGGAGCCTGCATTATGTGCTGGAACATGAGATGACACATGTGAAACGATGGGACAGCGTGCGCAAGATTTTGCTGGCGGCCGTACTGATCTGCCACTGGTTTAACCCCGCGGTATGGGCCATGTATGTTCTGATTAACCGCGACATAGAGCTGGAATGCGATGAAATGGTGCTCCGCAGGGCCGGCGGCGACGGGCGCGCGGACTATGCGCGTGTGCTTGTCGAATGGGAGGCCGCCAGGCCGGGGCGTTATCTGCTTGCTTCTCATTTGATGCAGAATTTTATGGAAGAAAGGATACGAAATATTATGAATAAACGAAAAGTTACATTGACGGGGATTGCCCTGTCGGTAATGCTGGTTTCCAGCGCAATGGCAGTATATGCCATGACACCGTCGGAGGAAAACAAAGGCGATGCGTTGTTACAGGCTACGAATACTTATGCTGCGGGAATTGACGGCACTGTATCGGAAACAGAAGGGGCGGAAGAAACGAAAAAAATGCAGTTTGCCAGCTATGTGGACGATCCCACACTGGGCGGCATTTTCGAGACCTATACGGTGGAAGAATATGAAAAGGAAGTGGAATTCGCAAAAAAATATGCGGACGGAGACGACGGGACCGGTTCGGGCTGTCGTGCCATGGAAGAAGCGCTGGAAAAACTGAAGGCGGACAACGGAAAGGGAGAGTTTGTAATTTATAAAGCAGCGTTCGAAAAGACATGGGAAGAAAACGGTTATTTTGTCTGCACCGGTTTTAATCCGATCTGTGTGATGGCTCCGGAACTGGAGTATCAGAGCGCCGGCATTCCGCTGACAGCGGAACGCTATCAAAAAGATATGGAAGGAATCGGGCGCACTTTGGACGAAGCCGTTGCGGACGGGCTGCTGACGCCGGAAAACCGGGAAATTATTCTCGCGAAGGTGGAGGATAATCTGGCGAAGCTGCAGCAGTGACGGATTGATTGCGGCAATGCGGCAAAATGCATTGTAGAATTCCGCCAATATCGTGTATACTATATA
Organism: uncultured Lachnospiraceae bacterium; assembly: GCA_910585205.1. GTDB lineage: Bacteria > Bacillota > Clostridia > Lachnospirales > Lachnospiraceae > VSOB01. The sequence goes on along the minus strand of CAJUCC010000078.1, from coordinate 26,480 downwards.
CCGGACATGGGACAGTTACCGGTCCCATGCCCGGTTTTATCAATTAAGCGGAAAGAGGGAAACCATATGCGGATAGGAACAGGATATGATGTGCATAAACTGACGGAAGGCAGAAAACTGATTCTGGGCGGGGTGGAGATTCCATATGAAAAGGGTCTGCTCGGGCATTCGGATGCGGATGTGCTGCTGCATGCCGTTATGGATGCGTTGCTCGGCGCGGCGGCGCTCGGGGACATCGGCAAGCATTTCCCGGATACGGACGAGCGCTATCGGGGAATTTCCAGCCTTGCTCTGCTGGCGCGGGTGGGAGAACTGCTCGAAGAGCATTTCTTTTTTATCGAAAATATTGACGCCACGATTATTGCGCAGGCGCCGAAAATGCGTCCTCATATCGATGCGATGTGCGAAAATATTGCGCGGACACTGGGGCTGGAAACGGAACAGGTCAGTGTCAAGGCGACGACGGAGGAGGGACTTGGCTTTTCCGGCAGAGGAGAGGGCATTTCCGCGCAGGCTGTCTGTCTGCTGACCAGTCCGTCCCATTTTTATGACATAGATGTCACAGATGCCGCATCCGGCGTATCACCGGAGGGGACGGCAGGGACCGGCTGCGGCGGCTGCCAGGGCTGCCCGAAAAAGAAACAGAGCTGATATATGCTCGGAAAACAGGGGATTGCGATGGAGATTTCGGATATGTATCGGGAACCGGTTGTCAAAAGACTGACAAAGGAGGAAGCGGTTGCCGCAAAGCCGCTCTGGGCGGAAATATTTTATGAGGATTCACAGCAGTTTACGGACTATTATTTTGCGGAAAAAATGGCGGAGAATGCCGGATACGGTGTGATGTGCGGCGGCAGGCTGTGCGCGATGCTGTTTTTGACGCCTTATACCGGGTGTATCGCTTCGGAGAGCCGGGCGGGCGGCAGATTCCGGGAGGTGCCGCTTTCTTATATCGTCGGCGTGGGTACCCGGCGGGAATGTCGTCACAGAGGGTATATGGACCGTCTGCTGCGAACGGCGCTGGCCGATCTGCACGCGGAGGGGGAACCGTTTGCCTTTTTGATGCCGGCCGATCCGGCCATATATACGCCGTATCAGTTTCGCTATATTTATGACAGGCCCGATTTTACCATCTGCAGGCGGGAAGCGGTTCCCGCGGCGGTTATGGAAACGGGGGAGGCGGCCGCGCTGGCGGAGTTTGCGCAGCGGCAGCTGGAGAGCCGGTATCAGCTGTTCCTGCGGCGGGACAGCGCATATTACCGTCGGCAGCAGAAAGAAAGCCGGGCGATGAACGGTGACATTTATCTGTGGAAGGAACGGGGAGAAATTGCGGGCTTTTACCTGTATGCAAAGGAAAACGGAAAAGAGGAAATACAGGAGGCCATGGTGCGGGAGGAGTTTGCACGGCAGAAAACGCTGGAGATTACCGGTGCGCATCCCGTTATTATGGCGCGGATTACGAATATAAAGGCCATGCTTTCGCTGATGCGGCTGCGGGCGGATGCGCAGACGGAGACGATTACGGTCCGTTTGCGGCTGCGGGATGCACTGCTTGCGGCGAATAACGGCACTTTTCTCTGGACAGTGGGGAAAAAAGAAAGTACAATAGCTATGTTGGAAACGAATGAAGAAGCGGAGGTCTGTGCGGAGGCCGCAGGGCTTGCGGAGTTTTTATTTGGCAGAAAGGACTGCAGGGCGTGTTTTGCGCGCATTGCGGACGGCGATGTGTACGAACGCTTGTCGCAGATCACACCGTTGTCGCGGTTGTTTCTCAATGAGATTGTATAAAATGTCCGTATGGCCGGCTTTTGCATATTCTGTTATAGAGTTCTGATTTGGGGAGAGATCGGTATGGGATTTATCAAACGGGTTCGTGAGGAAATCCGTGTTATCAGGGAGAGGGACCCGGCAATTCACTCTTCCATGGAAGTGTTTCTGTATCCGAGTTTTAAGGTGATGATGCATTATCGGATTGCCCACAGGCTGTATCTGGGCGGGCATTATTTTCTGGCAAGGTGGGTTTCGCAGCGCGGCGTGCGCAAGACCGGCATTGAGATTCATCCCGGGGCGGAAATCGGGGACGGCTTTTTTATCGATCACGGAAACGGTGTGATTATCGGGGAAACAACGATTATCGGCAATAATGTCACCCTGTATCAGGGGGTGACGCTCGGCGGAACCGGCAAGGAACACGGCAAACGGCATCCTACCATTGAAGACAATGTTATGATTAGTGCCGGGGCAAAGATACTCGGCTCCTTTACGATCGGAGCCAATTCCAAGATCGGCGCGGGCAGCGTGGTTTTGAAGGCGGTGCCGCCCAATTCGACCGTGGTGGGCGTGCCGGGCCGGGTTGTGAAACGGCATAATACGGAGCACCCCAGAGACGCGATGGATCACGCGAATCTGCCCGATCCGGTGCGGGAGGACATTCAGAATCTGCAGGCGTCCAACAGCGCTTTGACCAACCGGCTGCTGGAGCTGGAGGATATGGTTACATGGCTGCGCAGAGAGCTGGAACGGGCGAATAAAACGGAGCCGTAGTACGGGCGGAGAAAGAAAACGATACGGAAAGGCGTGGAAATGGAAACAGGCATCAGTTTACCGGAACAGATCCGGTGCGCGTTTGGCAGCCGGGAAACGGACATCCGCAGGTATTCGCCGCTGGCGCTTGCCTATATGGGTGATGCGGTCTATGATCTGATTATCCGCAGCGCCGTTGTGGAACGGGGAAACCGGGCGGCTAACCGGCTGCATCATCATGCGGTCAAATATGTCAATGCGGGTGCGCAGGCGGCGATGGCCGCAGCGCTGCAGGAAATTTTGACAGAGGAGGAGGCGGCCGTATACCGGCGGGGCAGAAATGCCAAATCCCATACGGCTGCCAAAAACGCTTCGATCGAAGATTATCGAAAGGCTACGGGGCTGGAAGCGCTGATCGGGTATCTGTATCTGACGGACCGCTTTGACCGGATTCTGGAACTGGTGAAGCAGGGACTGGAGCGGGCGGGGCTGAACGGACTGGAAAAGGAAGAGTGATATGGAACAGGAAACATTTATGATAGAAGGGCGCCATGCGGTTCTGGAAGCGCTGCGTGCCGGACGCCCGATTGACAAACTGTATGTGTTGGACGGCTGTCAGGACGGACCGGTGCTGACGATTAAACGGGAGGCGAAGAAGCGGGACGCCTTTGTGAAATATGTGACGAAGGAACGGCTTGACCAGCTCTCGCAGACCGGGAAACATCAGGGGGTGATTGCCTGTGCCGCGGCCTATGCGTATGCCGAAGTGGAGGATATTCTGCGGATTGCGGCGGATAAGGGTGAGCCGCCGTTTCTGATTCTGCTGGATAATATCGAAGACCCCTATAATCTGGGAGCGGTGATCCGCACGGCGAATCTGGTGGGTGCGCACGGTGTGATTATTCCCAAAAACAGGGCGGTGGGACTGACGGCGGCCGTCGCCAGAACTTCGGCCGGTGCACTGAACTATACGCCGGTTGCCCGGGTGACAAACCTCGCGCGGACGATTGCGGATCTGAAAAAAGAAGGCCTCTGGTTTGTCTGTGCGGATATGAACGGCACGGTCATGTATGATCTGGATTTGAAAGGCCCTGTCGGTCTGGTGATCGGCAGCGAGGGGGAAGGCGTGGGACGCCTGATAAGAGAAGCCTGTGATTTCACGGCGGCGATTCCCATGCGGGGCAATATCGATTCCCTGAATGCTTCCGTGGCAGCGGGAGTAATGGCGTATGAAATTCTCAGACAGCGGATGGGATAAGGTGCGGATGGAAAAGGATTATACAGACAGCAGCGACGAAGAACTGATTGTGCGCCTGCGGGACGGGGAGAGCCAGATTACGGATTTTATCATGGACAAATATAAAAATCTGGTGCGCAGCAAAGCGAAATCAATGTACATACTCGGCGCGGACAGCGAGGATTTGATCCAGGAAGGGATGATCGGGCTGTTTAAGGCACTGCGGGATTATGATATGGGGCGGGACGCCAGCTTTCTGACATTTGCGGATCTGTGTGTCTCCCGGCAGATGTATACCGCAGTGCAGGCGTCGCGGCGTAAAAAGCATACGCCGTTAAATTCCTATATCTCCCTGTACAGTGATGTGACGGAAACGGGAGAGAACGGCAGCGAGGCTGTGGAACTCGTCAATGTACTGCGTTCGCTTTCGGACAAAAGCCCGGAGGAAGAATGGATTGACCGGGAAAATGCGGAACTGCTGGAGAAGACGATCGAGCGGGAGCTGAGCGGTTTCGAAAAGCAGGTGTTGGACCTGTATCTGACCGGCATGGGATATGCTCAGATTGCCAGAGTACTCGGGCGGGACGGCAAGTCCACCGACAATGCGCTGCAGCGGATCAAAAGCAAACTGCGCCGGGCAATCGGGGAGCGGAATTAAATATCAAAAATTTGTTGACAAATGTCCGATGATTGGGTATTATATTAGAGGTATTGCTGCCGTGGCTCAGTCGGTAGAGCGTCGCATTGGTAGTGCGGAGGTCACGGGTCCGATTCCCGTCGGCAGCTTGGAAAAAGCCTTGCATATGCAAGGCTTTTTTGTTTCGGATTATTGTTTCCGATTCTTCTCATAATCTTTTAGCGCCGTAAGCGCTTCTTTACTCTGCGGAATCAGGATTAACATATTAAAGACGGTCATAAGACCGATGCCGATGTCACCGAGATCCCATACGAAAGTATAGGCGGCCAGTCCGCCGATAAAAAGCATAATCAGCGCCAGTACCTTGTATAATGTCTGCGAGAGCCAGTTATCGCCGAAAAGATAGGCCACATTGGAACGGGCGTAGAACAGAATGCCGATAAATGTGGAAAAACTGAACAGCCATAAGGTAGCGGCGATAAAGATCGTGCCGAATCTGCCGAGGTGGTGTGCCATGGCAGTCTGGAGCAGGTCCATGCCGCTCAGGCCTGTCAGCAGGTCGGCGGGAGCCAGCAGCATTATCATAGCCGTGCAGCTGCAGATTACAATGGTATCGATAAAGACACCGAACGCCTGCAAAAGCCCTGCCGAGGCAGGATGGTCCGCATCCGCCGCAGCGGCGGCACAAGGCGCGGAGCCGGAACCGGCTTCATTGGAAAAAAGTCCCCGCTTTACACCGTTCATCAAGACCGCGCCGAAACCGCCGGCCACGGCCTGACGCAGCCCGAACGCCTCCGCAAAGATTTGCCGGAAAACAGCGGGAAGGTATGGTATATTTTTGGCGATTATAATCAGCGTAATCAGGAAGTAGCAGCCCGCCATAATGGGAACGAGCACGTCCAGCACCTTTACCGTCGCATTTTTGCGCAGGACGATAACGGCGGACAGAATCACGAGTACAACGGTCGAGTATATGGGCGGAATCCGAAACGCATTGTAAAAGGAGGACGATACCGAATTGCTGATAACCTGACTGATGCCGCACCAGCAGATCAGTCCGGAAACGGCAAACAAAACAGCGATAATGCTGCGTCTGCTTTTGGCGTCTCTGCGCTCTTTTACAAAATGATGAATATAATAGGCAGGCCCGCCGCGGTATCCGCCGTAGAGGGGGTCTTTTTCTTTATGGAGCTGCGCCAGTGTGGCTTCGACAAAGGCGGTCGAAGATCCGAGAAGCGCCGTGAGCCACATCCAGAAAACCGCGCCCGCGCCGCCTGCGGATATGGCGGCGACAACGCCGACCAGATTTCCCATTCCCACACGGGTGGCCGTGGATACGATCAATGCCTGCAGACCCGAAATGGCATGATGTTCCGATTCTCTGCGCTTTTTTACTGTCACCCGCAGCATTTCCGGAAAGAGGCGGACAGGAAGAAAGCGCGTCCGCACCGTAAAGAAAATGCCGGCCGGTATCAGGAGCAGGACGAGAAGCGATATGCCCGCCGTCTGTCCGTTCGGCAGAGGGACCGTGAAGAGGTCGCCCCAGAGTAATTGGTAAATATACGTTATCATTTGCATTTGCTTATAAACTCCTCTTTACTCATAAGCGGGCGTTTCCGCTGAGCGCAAAACGACTGCCCGATTTGTTATACCAATCAGTATATCGTATGGTATAATATTTGTAAAATTGATAGAATAGATAAAAAGTATCGAAATTAACGATGGAGCAGACTATGGAACTGAAAAATCTTGTTACGTTTATTCAGGTGGCGGAATCGGGAAGCTTTACAAAGGCGGCTAAAATACTGGGATATTCCCAGTCCACGGTATCGTTTCAGATCGGGCAGCTGGAAACGGAGCTGCAAATCCGGCTGTTTGACAGAATTCATCACACCGTTTCGCTGACGGAAGGCGGAAAACGGATTCTGTCATGCGCCCATGAGATGACCCGCCTGGCGGAAGAAATGACGATGCCGGCGGGAGAAAAGCGGCCGGTAAAAGGACATGTGCGGATTGCGATGGCAGATTCACTCTGCAGGCATCTTCTCGGCGCGGTGTTTGCAAGGCTGCAGAGCCGTTATCCGGCAATCACGTTAAAGGTTGTCAGCGGGGATACGAACGAGATGTTCCGTCTCCTGAATCACAATGAAGTGGATCTGGTTTTTACGCTGGACAATCATATTTATAACCGGGAATATGTGATTGCGGGCGAGGAAAGGATCCCGATGCATTTTGTTGTGCCCGTCGGTCATGCGCTGGCCGGACGGGAGCGCGTGTCCGTCTATGAGCTGACGGATTACCCGTTTCTCCTGACCGAAAAGGGGATGAGTTACAGACGGCTTCTGGAGGAACGGCTGGCGGCGCTGTCCCTTGAAGTGACACCGGTTCTGGAACTGGGAAATGCGGAAATTCTCTGCCGGCTTGTGGCGGAGGGGACGGGGCTCTCTTTTCTGCCGGATTTTACGACGGCGCGTTATGTGCAGGCGGGAACGATCAGACGCCTGACGGTTCCGGATTGTGAAGTCGCGGTATGGGGACAGCTTCTCTATCACAGGGACAAATGGCTGACACCGCAGATCAGAGCCGTGGCGGAGAGCTTTCTGCTGCAGATGCCGGAGATCGACGGCGGATGATTTATGACAAGCGCAGGAATGAAGAAACGGCGAACATAAAAAACATTGACAGAAGATTGCATTTCTGCTCCCGCTTCGTTATACTTTTGACAGACCCCGCTGACTGACACCCCGGGGCCGCGGGAGGAAATCATGGATATATTCGAGTACATGCGCAGCACCAATATGGAAAAGGAGTCGCCGCTGGCGGCAAGGCTCCGCCCCGCCACGCTGGACGAGGTCGTGGGGCAAAAGCATATTATCGGCAGGGACAAACTGCTGTACCGCGCCATCCGGGCGGATAAAATCAGTTCGGTTATCTTTTACGGGCCGCCGGGAACGGGCAAGACGACGCTGGCGAAGGTAATCGCGCAGACGACGAGTGCGGAATTCACCCAGATCAACGCCACGTCGGCGGGCAAAAAGGATATGGAGGAAGTGGTCGCGCGGGCGAAGGACGCGATGGGTATGTACGGAAAAAAGACAATCCTTTTTATCGACGAGATCCATCGTTTTAATAAGAGCCAGCAGGACTATCTGCTGCCTTTTGTCGAGGACGGAACCGTTGTGCTGATCGGGGCGACGACGGAAAATCCCTATTTCGAAGTGAACGGGGCGCTGCTGTCCCGCTCGATTATATTTGAACTGAAACCGCTGGAACGGGAAGAGATCAGGGAACTGCTGCGCCGGGCCGTCAGTGACAAAGAAAAAGGCATGGGGAGCTATGAGGCGGTGATCGATGACGAAGCGCTGGATTTTCTCGCAGACGCGGCAGGCGGGGATGCGCGCACGGCGCTGAATGCGATTGAACTGGGCATTATGACGACGCAGCGGGCGGCGGACGGGTATATCCATATCGACCTGGATACGGCTTCGGAGTGTATCCAGAAACGGGTCGTCCGGTATGACAAGACAGGGGACAACCATTATGATACCGTTTCCGCTTTTATCAAGAGTATGCGGGGATCGGATCCGGATGCGGCGGTTTATTATCTGGCAAAGATGCTGTATGCGGGGGAGAGCGTTACCTTTATCGCAAGGCGGATGATGATTTGCGCTGCGGAAGATGTGGGGAATGCGGACCCGCAGGCATTGACGGTGGCAGTCAGCGCTTCGCTGGCCGTGGAACGGGTGGGAATGCCGGAGGCGCAGATCATTCTGTCACAGGCGGCGGCCTATATTGCCACGGCGCCCAAGAGCAATGCGGCGGTCAATGCGATCGGTGAAGCGATGGAAACGGTGAAAAAGACAGGGAATCTGCCCGTGCCGCCGCATCTGCAGGATGCGCACTACCGCGGATCGTCAAAACTGGGACGCGGTATCGGTTATTTGTATGCGCATGATTTTCCCAATCATTATGTCAGTCAGCAATATCTGCCGTACGAGCTGACCGGCCGCGAATTTTACCGTCCGTCCGGCAACGGCTATGAAGTGAAGATCAGGCAGCATATGCAGCGGATCCGAAAAGAAGCAGAAACAGATAATGACAAAAATTCCTGAAAGTGGTAGGATATTATTGAAAGTAATGTCAGAATATTCAGAAGTCCGTGAGACAATCTGGACTGATAAAGGGGGAGGACATTATGGATAATCCGGTGAAGATCGATGCAGATGTGATCGACTATATTTTGTCCATACAAAAAGACGGAGAGGAAAGCATGCCGAAACAGGAAGAGGCGGGACGGCATGTACCCGGTGCGGAACAGTTTCGGGCCTTTATTGATGAGATGCCGGGTGGATTTTTCGTCTACCGTGCGGACGGCACAGAGGAGATAATCTATGCCAATAAAGCGCTTTTTCGTATGTTTGACTGTGAGAGCGAGGAAATGTTCCGGGAGCTGACCGGCAATTCGTTTCGGGGCATTGTGCACCCGGATGATCTGGAAGCGGTGGAAAAAAGCATCTGGGAACAGATTGCGGCGAGCCAGTATGATCTGGATTATGTGGAATACCGCATTATCTCGAAAACGGGTGAAATCCGATGGGTTGACGACTACGGACATTTTATCCACAGTGAAGAGGCAGGCGATGTCTTTTATGTATTCGTGGGCGACGCCACAGAGCGCAAGAGCAGCCACCAGGAAACGGTGGATACGATAGACCGGGAACGGAAGCGGTATCTTGATCTGGTGGAAGGTCTCAGTGTCGGTTATGAGAGTATTCTGTATGTAAATCTGGATACGGATGTGGTGCAGGCATACCGGCTGAATAACCGCACGAACCAGTTGTTTGACAAGGAGCTGCAGATACGGCAGTACGGCGCGTTTGCAGAGGAATATGTCGGGATGTGGGTGCATCCGGAAGATCGGGATATTGTCATAAAGGCGACCGATCCGGCGTATATCAGGAATAAACTGTCGCTTGGGCGGACGTTTCATATCAGTTATCGGGTTGTGGAAGAAGATAAGATCAATTATATCCAGTTACATATCGTTAATGTGGGAGAGGGGATTTCTCAGATTGTTCTGGGATACCGGAATATGGATGCGGAAGTGATTCACGAAATGGAACAGCAGCGGATTCTGGAGGACGCGCTGGAATCCGCAAAGGCGTCTATTATCGTAAAAAATGCCTTCCTTTCGAATATGTCGCATGATATACGGACGCCGATGAACGCCATAATCGGCTTTACGGATCTGGCGAAAAAACACTTCGACGACAGGGCTAAGGTGCGCCGGTATCTGAACATGATCGAGGCTTCGGGCAATCAGCTTTTGCGTCTTTTGAATGACGTGCTCGAAATCGCGCGGATTGAATCCGGGAAAATCGAGATCGTGGAAAGGAAGTGCAGCCTTTCGGAGATTGTCCGAAACGTACATGCAAGCGTTTTTCCATTGGCGGAGCCGAAACGGATTACGGTATCGATGGATTTTTCCGGATTGGTACATGATACGGTTTACAATGACGAGCGGCGGCTGCAGCAGATTCTGCTGCGTCTGGCAGGCAATGCAGTCAAATATACGGAGGACCGGGGACGTGTCAGCATTGCAGTAAAAGAGGAAGAAGGTCCGTCCAGAGGATATGCGACGTATCATTTTATAGTGGAAGATACGGGAATGGGAATCAGCGAAAACATGCTGCAGCATATTTTCAAACCCTTCGAACGGGGAAAAAACACGACACAGAGCGGCATTCACGGCGCGGGGCTGGGACTGTCCATCACCAAGAGCATTGTGGAAATGATGGGCGGTACGATTGACGTGGTCAGTGAAGTGGGAAAACGGAGCTGCTTTACCGTTACGCTCAGCCTGCGTATCGACGACACCGAAAGTTTTGTCGCAGAGCAGGAGGAAAAGAGAGAACGGCAGCGGAATAAGGCGCGTTCGATGGGCAGCAGACGGATTCTGGTAGTGGAAGACACGGAGATCAATCTGGAGATTGAGGTAGAGATACTCAAAGATGCGGGGTATCTGGTCGATACTGCCACCGACGGCAGCATAGCGGTGGATAAAGTCAAAAATTCCAGACCGGGCTATTACGATCTGATTTTGATGGATATACAGATGCCGGTTATGGACGGGTATGATGCCACAAGAGCCATACGCGAATTGAAAGATCCGGATTTGGCCGGGATTCCGATTGTGGCGCTGTCCGCCAATACGTTTGACGAAGACATCAGAAGGTCGAGAGAGAGCGGCATGAACGCACATATGGAGAAACCGATTGATACGCCGCAGTTGATGGGCGTAATCGGGGATATGCTGGGCGAAGTCTGAATACGGGGAACATGGAAAACAAAACAGGAGGGTATCGGTTATGAGAGACGAAAAACGGAACGGAAGCGCAAAAAAGTACAGCTATGACTACGATGAATATGAATGTGAGGGAAAGGGATCGGAAACGCTGATCGCGGATATTCTGGCTGACGATGATTTTCCAAAGCTGACGGAGCTGATTATCGGAGACTGGGGCTGCACCTGGGAGGAGGGATGCCAGAAGGTGATCGACGGCATCGTGGAGCAGGCTGCGCGGTTTTCCCATATTGAAAAGCTGTTTATCGGTGATATGAGCTATGAGGAGTGCGAGGTGTCATGGATTGTTCAGGGTAACTACAGCAAGCTCTGGGCGGCTATGCCGCAGCTGCGTGAGCTGACGATCAAGGGCAGTACGGATCTGGAACTGGGCGAGGTAAGCCATGAAAATCTGGAGGCATTGACGATTATCTGCGGCGGTCTGCCCGGGGATGTGATTCAGGCAGTGCAGAAAGCCAAACTTCCCAATCTGAAAAAACTGCAGCTCTACATCGGCATTGACAATTACGGCTTTGACGGAGACGCTGACATGATTGCGGGGCTTCTGGGGCAATCCGATTTTCCCAAACTGGAATATCTGGGGATTGTGGACAGTGAGATACAGGATGAGCTGACAGAAGTCGTGCTGGCGAGCAAATATATGGGGCAGATCAGTACACTGGATTTGTCGATGGGGACATTGACAGACGAGGGCGGGGCGCTTTTGCTGGAGAAACTTCCCGCATATCCGAATGTGAAAACGCTGGATGTGCATTATCATTATCTGACGGATGAAATGATGGAGAAATTGGAGAATCTTCCGATTGCGGTCGATGTATCGGAGCAGAATGAAGCCGAAGAGTATCACGGCGAGATCTGGATGAATGCGATGCTGACGGAATGAGACAGGCGGTTTTACTCGGAAATCCGGGAACCAGACGGACGGACTATCTGCAGCGGGCTTTGGCGCAGGCAGGTGTGTCGGTCCGTTTTTGGGACTGGAGGGATTTTGATCTGCGGGGCGGAGCGGGAGAGCGGACGGAGCACGGGGAATGGTTTCTGAAAATTGATCCGCCGCGGTGGGAAAGCTGCGCGCTGGGAGAGCTGGACGGGCTGACGGGAGATTACCGGGCGGCGCTTGCTTCCTTGTCGGCCAGGGCGCGGCAGGAGAAGATCACCTTCTGGAATCATCCGCAGGCCATTGCCGCGCTTCTGGATAAACGATTGTGCAAGGAAACGCTGCAGTCGGCAGGCATCCCGGTCACGGCGCTTTTGCATACGGAGCGCATGCGGTCGGCGGACGCATTGTTTGAGGCGATGCGGGAGAAAAGGATCGGGCAGGTGTTTATCAAACCGGTGTACGGGTCCGGGGCGGCGGGGGTGTCGGCTCTGCGCTGGCAGCAGGCATCGGGGCGCATGGCGCTCTACACATGCGCCTGCCGGACGGCGGAGCAGGGACTGGTCAATACGGGGCGGCTGCGCTGCTTTCGCGACCCGGCGGATGTCGTTGCGATGCTGGAAGAACTGTTACAGGTGGATTGTATTATAGAGCGGTGGTATGCCAAAGCGGAGCATAACGGGTATTCGTATGATCTGCGTGTGGTTCTGCAGGACGGGCAGGCGGACTATATACTGGCCAGACTTTCCCGGGGGCCGATTACGAATCTGCAGTTGAATAATCACCCGGAGGATGCCGTGAAACTCGGGCTTTCGGAAGATTTATGGGAGAATATCATCCGCATGTGCCGTGCGGCGGCGGACCGGTTTCCGGGACTGACCGGCGCCGGGATCGATGTTTTACTGGAAAAGGGGAGTCTGCGCCCGAGAATTCTGGAGATGAATGCGCAGGGGGACCTGATCTATCAGGACATTTTCCGCGAGAACAGAATCTATCGCCGACAGGCGGAATATATCGGTAAATGGCTGGACGGAGGAGGAAAAAGCGATGGAAACGGAACAGAGACGGATGACGGAAGGCACAGCGGCGCCGGAAACACAGCCGGTGTGTGCGGATACAGCGGCGCCGGAAACCGAGAAAGAGGTGCCGCTGCGTCTGTTTGCGGCTCCCGGCAGGCAGCGGGAGACTTCGGTGGATATGGGACAGGTTGTGGGCCGTTGTGACATTCTCTTTATCTGTCTGGACACATTGCGGTATGATGTGGCGGCGCAGCAGGAGGCGGCCGGAGAGACGCCGGTACTGAACCGGTATGGCGCATGGAAAAAGTGTCAGGCGCCGGGAAACTTTACCTGGCCGTCTCATCACGCGATGTTTTCCGGTTTTCTGCCGTCTTATTATGACGCGAAAAACGTCACGGACCGGGAGCTTTTGTTTTTCCCGCGTGCAATCGGACTTGGGAAGAAGGTGCCTGCCGGGGCGTATGGTTTTACGGGCAGTACGATTATGGAAGGGCTGGAACGGGACGGCTACGATACGTGGTGCGTCGGCGGGGTGGCGTTTTTTGACAAGCGTTCGGATCTGGGAAAGGTTTTCCCGGGATATTTTCGGAAAAGCTACTGGAATCCTTCTTTCGCCTGTCCGGTGAAAGACAGTACGAAAAATCAGGTGGACTTTATTTTGAAAAAACTGGAGCGCGCAGAACAGGAGCAGCGTATTTTTCTCTATCTGAATGTGGATGCGATTCATTATCCCAATTATTTTTATCTGGAAGGGGCTTCCCATGACAGTGTGGAGAGCCATGCCGCCGCACTGCGGTATGTAGACGGGGAACTGGGGCGCCTTTTTGCCGGATGGAAGGAAAAGCGGGGAGAGACGTTCGTAATCTGCTGTTCGGATCACGGAACCTGCTATGGCGAGGACGGCTGCCAGTTTCACGGTATCAATCATCCGATTGTGAACACGGTGCCGTATAAACATTTCTTTTTATGAGCGGCGCAGCCGGAACGGAGTGAATGATGAGTCTTTATGAGCAATATATGTACAGTTATCCGCATAAGACGGCGTATCGCCCGCTGGAAGGTATTTCTCTGGGCGCATATGCCGGATTTCTTTCCGGCCGGCAATGCAGTCTGTATCTGCACATCCCCTTCTGTCAGGCCAAGTGCGGTTACTGCAATCTGTTTTCCGTTGCGGGGCAGCCGGCGTCTTCGGTGGACGCTTATCTGGATGCCGTGGAGCGGCAGAGCAGGCAGTATGCAGAGGTTCTGGAAGCGCATGCACCGGTATTCTCCGAACTGGTGATCGGCGGCGGGACACCGCTGTATCTGACACCGGCACAGACGGAACGGATGTTTGACATAGTTTTCCGTTATTTTCGTTTTTCAGAACACCCGGAGATTATCGTGGAAACGGCTCCCAATCAGACGACGGACGAAAAGCTGCGGCTGCTGCGGCAGGCGGGTGTGACAAGGGTCAGCATGGGGATTCAGAGCTTTCATAATGCGGAGCTCTCCGCCCTTGGCAGACAGCACACCGCAGACCGGGCAAGGGAGGCCTGGGAACGGCTGCGCAGCTTTGCTTTTTCCTGTGTGAATGTGGACTTTATATACGGTATTCCGGGACAGAGCCGGGAATCACTGCTGTCAACGCTGGAAGAAGCGCTGGCGTATGAACCGGATGAGATATTCCTGTATCCGCTGTATGTGAAACCGGGCACGGGGCTGGAACATCTGGGTACCGTGGCCGACGCGTCGGCGGCGCTTGCGCTGTACCATGCGGGCAACGGCCTTTTGCGGGAGCGGGGGATGCGGCAGGATTCCATGCGCCGCTTTGTGCGCGGGCAGGATACGCGGCAGTTTGCGGAATGCGGATTCGGCGCGTCGCTTGCTCTGGGGTGCGGCGGACGCAGCTATCTGGGCAACCTGCATTTCTGCAGTCCGTATGCCGTGTCCGGTGCGGCGTGTCTGCAGCGGCTTGCCGCATTTGAGCGTACGCAGGACTATACGGTTATTTCGAACGGTTATCTGTTGTCGGAGGACGAAATGAAACGGCGGTATGTGATCCGGCATCTGCTGATCCGGCCGGGGCTGGATACGGAGCGGTACGCCGCGCATTATGGCGGCGCGGTTACGGAGGACTTCCCGCTTCTGCAAAGCTGGATGCAGGCGGGGTATCTCTGCCGCCGGGGGAATTATCTGACGCTGACGGAGCAGGGGCTGGCGCTTTCCGATTGCCTGGGGCCAAAACTGATTTCGCCGCAGGTTCGGGCAGCGATGGCGGCATGGGAGGAAAACGGTGGATAAACATATGGTTTTATACCGCGGCAGTCTGAAAAGCTGTAATTACCATTGCTCGTATTGTCCGTTTTCCAAACATCCGATGTCTGTCGGCGCGCTGGAGAAAGACAAAGAGCAGTGGTTCTCGTTTCTGCATACGTTTGACCGGGCGGCGGAGGAGATGGGAGTGCGCGCCCTGATGGTCGTTCCCTATGGGGAAGCGCTGGTGCATCCGTGGTACTGGGAAGGGCTGGCACAGCTTAGCGCGCGGCCGTGGATGGATGCGGCCGGGGTGCAGACAAATTTGAGCTTTTCCATGGATACATATCGGAAGCGGTTTGTACAGGCCGGCGGGCGGCCGGAAAAGCTGCGGCTTTGGGCGACGTTTCACCCGGAGATGACAACCGTGCCCGATTTTGCGGCCCGCTGCCGGGAACTGTTGCAGGCGGGGGTTACGCTGTGTGCGGGCGCCGTGGGTGTGCCGGATAATCTCGCGCTGCTGCGCCGGCTGCGGACTGCGCTGCCGGCGGAAATATATCTGTGGATTAACCGGATGGACGGTCTGGGGCGGGCGTACACGGAGGCGGAACAGGAAGGCTTCCTGGAGATCGACCCGTATTTCAGGCGGGAGCTGGCGCCTGTCGCTGCCGATGTGTCTCTGTGCGGGCAGCGGCTGTTTGTGGAAGGAGACGGACGGCTGCACATCTGTAATATCAGTCCGGCGCTGCCGGTGCGTTGGGGCAACGGCTTTCCCGCGCCGCGCTGCGGGCGGAAGCGTTGTTCCTGTTATCTGGCTTACGGCGGCAGAGCGGAATTTATGAACCGGATGCTGTTCGGCGAGTATCCGCTGTTTCGGATTCCCCGCCGTCCGCGCGCCGTTTTTCTCGATGTGGAGGGGACGTTGGTTTCGGACGTGAGAACAGGCGCAGGGGTGCCTGGCTGCAGAGCGGGCGGCGGTGTGCCGGATTATATGCTGGCAGGGCTGGAAGGGCTTGCCCGGGACGGGACGCTGCTCTTTCTGGCGACGACACTGTGCCGCCGGGATGCCGGGAAACGTCTGGGCAGAGCCGGGCGGCTGTTCGCGGGCGGGATTTTCGCCGGCGGCGCGCATCTGGTATGGGAGGAAGACGGACGGCGGCAGGAGCGGTATCTGACTTTGGAGGACAGTTCCGTGGCCTGCTTTGCGCAGCAAAAGGAGCTGAACCGGAAATACGGGTTTCGCACGCTGGCATACCGCAGCGCTGCGGGCTGTTATAAAGTGACATTGCTGCGTCCTGCGCATATGCCGTGGAAAAGGGAGGATGCAGAAGCGGTTTTTCGGGCTTTTGGCCAGAGCGCTTGTCCCGGGCAGAAAGGAATACGATATTTTGTGGAAGGGAGCCGTATGCAGATTGTGTCTGCGCAGGCGGGAAAGGCCGCCGGCGTGAGGATGCTGTGCCGGCGGCTTTCGATTCCGCTGAAAGAAACGTTCGCGTTCGGGGATTCCCCGGCGGATGCGGAGATGATGCAGATTTGTGGAGGAGAATGAAACGGGAGTAAAATTCGGTCTGACGATAAACGTGTGGATGAAGAATCATTCCCTGTATCGAATACAGCCGGAGAAGATGGCGGAAACCATCTTCTCCGGCTGTTTTTTTGTCACGCATCCGCAGGTCGTCTGATTTGCAGACGGTGTGACTGACTGCCGGTCTATTCTGTTGCCACCTGTACGGTCGTCGAATCACCTTTGCGGGCCTGTTCCATTACGGCCGCGGCCAGTTTTTCGAAATTGTGACCGGAGTGGGAAGCGCCGCTGACGGCGTCAAGCTGGAAATCGCCCTGTTCCGCAAGAAGCTGTGCGCCATAGAGACGGGTGTATTCGTTGGGGTAGGTGCCGCTAACGGTGGACATGTTCTGCATATAGGCGTTATCCCATGCCTTGATATAACCGCTCGGGTTTTTGGCGTTAAACTCCACGGAGACGATCGCATTGTCCTTTACCATAATGCAGACATATTCTTTCCAGCCATGGCTGTATTCTGCCGTTTCCGCGGTGTAAAAGCCGTCTTTCATACCGGACTGAGAACCGCAGCCGCCCAGAAGGACGGCCGCCGTTATAACGGCAAGCAAAATTTTCTTTTTCATCATAACCTCCATATTATATCATGCTTTTATTTTTACCTGAGAGACGTAATCCTGTAGCTCTTTTGCCTGATCGAGAGATTTCTCTGCCATCTGGTCGTTTTGATCCGCGATATTGCGCAGCGTGGACAGGCGGTCATTGGCAGAAGCAACGGCGTCGGTCTGCTGCTGTACCGTATCGGTGAGACGGATGGAAATATCCCGGTACTGCTGTGTCAGTCCGGCGATCTCCCGGAAAGTGGCAGCCGTCCGGTCTGCGGTTTCCAGACCTGCCTGAATCGACTCATTGGAGCGCGTAATCAGGTTTCCGGTCTCCCGCAGGGCATCGGCTGTCTGATTGGAGAGTACGCTGATCTCATTGGCGACGACTGCAAAACCACGGCCGGCTTCCCCGGCCCGGGAAGCTTCCACGGCGGCGTTCAGTGACAGCAGATTGGTCTGGCGGGAAATGTCTTCGATCAACAGGCTGATCTTGGAAATTTCTTTTACCGTATTGTGAATCTGTGACATGGCGTCGAGCATGCTCCGCATATAACCGTCACCCAGTGCAGTTTTCTGACCGGCCATTTCCGCGCATTGTTCGATCTGCAGAACATTTTCCCGGTTTTTTTCGATGGAAGTGGTAATGGCGCTCATATCCTGTTCCATATCCTGCAGCAGCATACCCTGTTCCCGGGAACCGTCCAGAAGCTGCCGGGCGCAGTTAGAAACCTCCGCGGAGGAGTGATTCATGCGCAGCATAGTGCGGTTCAGTGCGGCAGTGATATGGCGGAGCGAATCCCGTATGGAAGAGAAATCACCCCGGAAGTGGTTGGGGACATTGATGGTATAGTCGCCCGATGCCAATACACGCAGACAGGATTCTATGTCCTGGATATAATGCCTGAGGCTGTCGATGGTTTTGGAAAGCGCATCTGTCAGAATGCCCGTTTCGTCGTCGTTGTCAGAGCGGGGAACGGTTTCGGTCAGATTCCCGTCGGAAAGCGCCTGCAGGCGCCTGGTAGCGGCAGACAGCGGATCGGAGATTCGCTTTGCCGCCGGAATAACGACGGCGGCGGCACATGCCAACAGCAGAACGGACAGCAGCACACAAAGCGCAATCGAGTAAAATGTAGTCCCCATAAATTCTCCCCGCGGGGCGTAAACAATCAGCGCCCAGTTGGTTCCGGGTATGGGGGCATAACCGGTATAGTTGTTGACATTTCCCATCTTTATCACGGTGGAACCGATCTGGAATGCGGAGATTTTGTCAAAAACCGCGGCATTTCGGGAAGCGGGATAAAGGTCATAGACATTTTTGCGGTCAATGATGTTCTGCAGCGTGCGGTCGCCGATAATGTTACCGTCTTCATCGATGATACAGGCACTGCCGGTATCACCGAGCACAAGCTGGCTCAGTACATCGTTGAGAATATCGTATTTATAACTGCCGACCAGATAGGCGGAAGTTTCTTCGTCTTTTATTACGGAAGCGCCCACGCAGAGCTGCAGTGTATCGTTATCGTAATAGGGTTCTCCGATGACCATGCTTCCTGTCTCGGTGAGCAGGGAATAGTACTCCGTATCGGCGATGGAATCCGGTGCATAGTCATCCCCGTACAGTTTCTGCCCCGACAGGTCATATGCCGCAAGCCAGACAAATTCAATCTGGTTTTTGATGTCGTCAAACCGCGTCTGTTTTTCTTCCGACGGGACAGTGTCATCAAGAAAGACAGGTTCTATGGAAAAATTATACATCCGTTCCGTGAGCAGGTGCAGATTGGAACTGAGATTTTGCGCGGCAATGCGGGCCGTGATCTGCATATTGTCAAGAAGAACTGTGTTGGTGGAACGGATACTGCCAAGCGCCATAATCGTTGTCACCAGTGCGGTGAGCAGAATGGCTACGGACATAACATAGAAGATAATTTTCTGTTTCACATTTCGGTGCGTTTTCATTTCGGTGCTCCTTTTACAATGGTTTCTTTTTTCGATATGGGTTTTGTCAGGCTGTGCCGGCAGTCTGTCTGTTAAAATAACATCTCTGTCAGGTACCGGTAAATTTCCTGATTCCGCTCCTGCCAGTTATCGCAGATTTTCGCGGCCATCTCTTCGAGCGGTACGGTCAGGGAGACGGTAATAAGGTCGCTGCCGTTTTCCTTTGCCGTCACGGTGGCGACAAATTCTCCTTCCGCGGATTTGCGGTAGGCGGCCTGAATGGAGACTTCGTTGCGCAGGTCGATCTCCTTTTCGGTCAGGTAGTGATCCACATCTTCTTTGATGCCATAGTGAATACGGCTGCCGAAAAACCGCAGCGTTTCCCGTCCGGCATCGGTCAGCATCAGGTAAGTACGGTTGCGCATGGATTTTTCGGAAATCAGATTCGCCTCCCGCAGTTCGGAAAATGCCTGCTGCAGGGTGAGAAAGCCGGTGTATTCTTTTTGCAGAATAAAGTCGCTGACCTGTGCTCTGGTGAGAGGGAAGGAAACCCGGCTCAGCATATACAGAACAATCAGCTTATAGAGGGTGAACGATTCCTGTTTCATACGGTTCCTTTCCGGCCTTCCGGCACAGACCTGTCCGTCGGCGCATATTTCCCTGCCATGTATCCCGCCGGCGCATTTCCTGATGGATCCGGTTGAGGACATTTCTCTTGTGAAGGCTCCATTTGGGGGCGATCAGTAAATCTTTCGGACCGTCGCCCGTTATACGGTGTACGACGATATTGGGCGAAAGACGCTCCAGCGCGCCGATTACCAGATCGGTATAACATTCCTGGTCAGGGAGCCGAAACATGCCCGCGCGGTAATCCGCGGCCAGATCGGTACCCTCCAGAACATGCAAAAGCTGCAGTTTGACGCCGAAAACGGGCAGTGTATTGAGAAAACAAATGGTTTCATATATATGCTGCCGGTTTTCGCCGGGCAGGCCGAGTATCGTATGTACGATAACGGGCAGACGGCGCAGGTGCAGTCTGTGTACGGCGTCGGTAAAACAGGAGAGCGGATAGCCTCTGCGGATATAGGCCGCTGTCTGCGGATGGACGGTCTGCAGTCCCAGTTCCAGCCAGATAAATTTACCGGGAAACGTCTGCCGCAGATCAGTGAGCAGAGTGAGAACCTCTTCCGGCAGACAGTCCGGCCGGGTGGCAATCGAGATGCCTGCGATCTGCGGTGCCTCCAGCGCCTGTGTAAACAGCATACGCAGACGGGAGACAGGGGCATATGTATTGGTAAAAGCCTGGAAATAGGCGATAAACCGTGTGCCGGTCCGTTTGCCCTGAAAGAGATCGATACCGCAGCGGATCTGCTGCGCGATGGAACGGCCTTCCGTGTTGACCGCAAATTCACCGCTGCCGCCCGCACTGCAGAAAATGCAGCCCCGGGTGTCCAGAAGTCCGTCGCGGTTCGGGCATGTCATGCCGGCATTGAGTGCGATTTTGTACAGTTTTTCGTCAAAAGTATGCCGGCAGTATGCATGCAGCGAATAATATGGTTTGTCAAGCCAGAGCGCGGGGCGGGCGGACTGCACGGAACGGCTCATATATTGGATTTTACGGCCTCGGCAACGACCTGCGCCACCTCCGGGCGGAATGCTTCCGGAAGGATATTGGTATCGCTCAGATCGGTTTCCGGCACGAGAGCGGCAATCGCATGGGCGGCTGCCAGTTTCATTTTTTCGGTGATCTGCGGTGCGCGTCCCTCGAGAGCGCCCCTGAAAATGCCGGGGAATGCCACGACATTGTTGACCTGATTGGGGAAATCGGAACGGCCTGTGCCGACGATTCTGACACCGGCTGCCTTTGCCAGATCGGGCATAATCTCCGGCACCGGGTTGGCCATGGCAAATAAGATGGCGTTTTCGTTCATGGATGCCGCCATTTCCTGTGTCACAATACCGGGAGCGGATACGCCGACAAAGATGTCTGCCTGTCTCATGGCGTCTGCCAGATGTCCGGTTTCCTGCTGCGGGTTGGTGCTCTCCATCAGTTTGCGCTGCATAAAATTCAGATCCGGGCTGGACTTTGTCAGAATACCCGATTTGTCGCAGAGGATAACATTGGAAAATCCATATGTGAGGAGCAGCTTTGTAATGGCGATACCCGCACTGCCGGCTCCGTTTACAACGACTTTGCAGTCTTCTTTCTTCTTATTGACAACCTTCAGAGCATTGATGATGCCGGCCAGTACGACGATGGCCGTACCGTGCTGGTCGTCGTGAAAGACGGGAATATCCAGCAGTTCTTTCAGTCGTTCTTCGATTTCAAAACAGCGCGGCGCGCTGATGTCTTCCAGATTGATGCCGCCGAAGGCCGGTGCGATATTGACAATGGTGCGGATAATCTCTTCGGTGTCCTGCGTATCGAGACAGATGGGAACGGCGTTGACATTGCCGAATTCCTTGAACAGAACGGCTTTGCCCTCCATAACGGGCATAGCGGCGTAGGGGCCGATATTGCCCAGTCCCAGGACGGCGCTGCCGTCGGAGATGACGGCGATGGTATTGGCTTTGATCGTATACTGATATGCGGCTTCTCTGTCATCGGCGATTACTTTGCATGGCTCCGCCACACCGGGCGTATAGGCAAGCGACAGATCCTCTCTGGATTTCACGGGCGTTTTGGATACGGTTTCCAGCTTGCCGTTCCACTGCGCATGAAGCTGTAACGCTTTTTCGTTTGTTGTCATATGATTTCCTCTTTTCGTCATCCTGTTTTTTTCCATTTGGCTTTTATTATATAATACTTCGGCAGATTTGGCAAAAGATGTTTTATGGGAAAAAAGGGAGGGTTGACACGAAAAACCTGCGGCAGTCTCGATTTAGAAAAAATTTATAATTATGAAAAAGGTGATAAAATCAAAGGTTATCCGGTATTATTAGCACTCTTTTTAAATGAGTGCTAATTTTTTCTTGACTTCCGGGGCCGGGGGGATTACAATCGAAGACAGCAGAGTATCACAGAGAACGAATTCGTATAAAAGTGCAGAAAGGACGTGAAGGATATGGCGGCAAGACAGGGAAATCTGTCAATTAACAGTGATAATATTTTTCCGATCATTAAGAAGTGGTTGTATTCTGACCATGATATTTTTTTCCGGGAGCTGATCTCCAATGGCTGCGATGCCATTACCAAGTTAAAGAAACTTGATATGATGGGAGAATATGCACTGCCGGACGATTATAAGGCCAGGGTGGATGTTGTGGTCAGCCCGGAAAAGAAAACGCTGACATTTGTGGACAACGGTCTGGGTATGACGGCGGATGAAGTGGAGGAGTATATCAATCAGATCGCATTTTCGGGTGCGGCGGATTTTATTGAAAAGTACAAAGACAAGACGAATGACGATCAGATCATCGGGCATTTTGGGCTTGGCTTTTATTCGGCCTTTATGGTGGCGGATGAGGTGCATATCGATACACTCTCCTGGAAAGAGGGTGCGGCTCCCGTCCACTGGGAATGCGACGGCGGTACGGAATTTTCCATGGATGACGGCGAGATGGATCATGTGGGAACAAAGATTACGCTGTTTCTGAATGAAGACTGCCTGAAATTCTGCAATGAATATGAGGCGCGGAGCATTGTACAGAAATACTGTTCCTTTATGCCGACGGAAATTTATCTGTCCAAAGCCGATACGACGGATACCCAGACGATCAATGAAGAGGAAAAGCTGGAGAGCGATACGGTTGTGGAGACGATTCAGCCGGAGAAAGAGGGCGATCCGGTTAAGCTGAAAATTGCGAAGCGGCCGGAGCTGTTGAACGACACAACGCCGCTGTGGACAAAGCATCCGAACGAGTGCAGCAAAGAAGATTATCTGGAATTTTACCGCAAGGTATTTCTGGATTACAAGGAACCGTTGTTTTGGATTCATCTGAATATGGATTATCCGTTTCATCTGAAGGGGATTCTCTATTTCCCCAAGATCAATATGGAATACGAGACGATCGAGGGCACGATCAAGCTGTATAACAATCAGGTATTTATCGCGGATAATATCAAAGAGGTGATCCCGGAATTTCTGCTGCTGCTGAAAGGGGTTATCGACTGTCCGGATCTGCCGTTGAATGTATCCCGGAGCGCATTGCAGAACGACGGTTTTGTGAAAAAAATATCGGATTATATTTCCCGGAAAGTGGCGGACAAACTGTCCGGTATGTGCAAGACGGAAAAAGAAGAGTATGAAAAATACTGGGATGACATCAGTCCCTTTATCAAATTCGGCTGCCTGAAAGATGATAAATTCTGCGAGAAGATGACAGATTACATTCTGTTCAAAAATCTGGACGGCAAATACCTGACACTGCCGGAATGCCTGGAAGTGGGCAAGAGCGATCCGGATGCGGATGAGAACGAAGGAGCGCAGGCGGCGGAAGAGGACGGTGAAGCTGCGCCGGTAGCTGAAGACGGCGGGGAAGCGGATTCCGCAGGGACGGCAACGGATGAAAACGGAGAAACGGTGGAAGCGGAAATCGTAGACGATGATGCGGAAGACGATTTTGACGACGAGGAAGACGAAGACAGCGAAGATGCCGACGGGAAGAAGGAAAAGGTTATCTATTATGTGACCGATGAACAGCAGCAGGGACAGTATATCCGTATGTTCAAGGCCGCTAAAATGGATGCCGTGATCCTGACTCACAACATCGATCAGCCGTTTATTTCGCAGTTGGAGTCGAAAAACGAGGGTATTAAATTCCAGCGTATCGACGCGGATCTGACAGATACATTCAAGGCAAAGACAAGTAAAAAGACTGCCAAAGAGATGGAAGAGCAGGCGGAACAGATCGGAAAAATCTTTAAGAAGGCACTGAAAAAGGACGGCCTGAAGGTCACGGTCGAAAAGCTGAAAAACAAAAAGATTTCTTCCATGATTACACTGTCCGAGGAGACACGGCGCATGCAGGATATGATGAAAATGTATGCAATGCCGGGTATGGATGCCAATATGTTCGGCGGGAAGGAAGGGGAAACCCTGATTCTGAACAGCGCCCATCCGCTTGTGAAATATGTGCTGGAGCATCAGGACGGCTCCAATGTGAAGATGATCTGCGAACAGCTTTATGATCTGGCGCTGTTGCAGCATGCGCCGCTGGAACCGGAAGCAATGGCGAAGTTCGTCGCAAGGAGCAATGACATTATGATGCTGTTGACGAAATAGGAGCGTTAAAAAAGCAGCGAATCCGAAGGCAGGCGGCACTGCCGCCGGAGCGGTGCATACAGTATAGTAAAAAAGGAAGCGCTGTTATGGCGGAAAAACTGGAACTATTGCTGAATGCGGCTCTGGAAGCCACCCCGCAGGAACGGGAGAAGTCCGGTATTTTGAATGTGGGCTTTAATATAGAAGAAAAGACATGGGAGGTCATCGTGAAATATCACGGTGATCTTCTTTTTTTGGAAGAGCTTTCCATCGGTGTGGAATACCTGCTGGCGGGCTATGCGATTTTGACCGTACCCGAAAGTAAAATGACAGTCTTGTCGGAAATAGAAGAAATCGAGTATGTGGAAAAACCGAAACGGCTGTATTTTCAGGTATTTGCAGGAAAGCAGGCATCGTGTATTCTGCCGGTGACGATCCGTCCGCCTGATCTGAGCGGGGCGGGGGTTTTGATCGGCATTGCCGATTCGGGCATTGATTTCCGCCATCCTGATTTTCGCAATGCGGACGGCAGCACAAGGATTGCCTGGCTCTGGGATCAGAGCCTGACGGCGGATGCGGAAAAGGGCTGGTATGCGCCGGAAGGGTTTCGGATTGGCGTGGAATTTACAGAGGAACAGATAAACGCGGCGCTGTCCGGGGAGGAGGACGGTACGGATGCGGCCGGTATTCCGGTACGGGATGTCACCGGTCATGGTACGGCGGTGGCGGGGATTGCCGCCGGCAATGAGGGGGTTGCGCCGAAGGGAAAACTGGTGATTGTGAAACTCGGTATTCCCCGGGAAGAATCGTTTCCGAGAACAACGGAACTGATGCGTGCCGTAACATATCTGGTTAAAAAAGCGGTTGCGATGCGGCAGCCGATTGCGGTTAATATCAGCTTTGGCAACACGTATGGTTCTCATGACGGCACCTCCCTGCTGGAGCGTTTTCTGGATAATGCCTCGGAAGTCGGCCGGTGTGCAATCTGCGTGGGGAGCGGAAACGAGGGGGCCGCGATGGGGCATGTGTCCGGCAATGCCGCGCAGGGGACGGAAACGGAGCTGGCGGTCGGGAATTATCAGCAGGCGTTCAGTGTACAGCTCTGGAAAAACTATGCGGATGTATTTCGGATTACGCTGGTTTCTCCGGGAGGCAGAACGGCGCTGTTTTCTACCGATGATGTGGGCGGAGAGCGGATGCGGCGCATTCGGCTGGAGGAAACGGAAATTCTTCTGTATGTCGGAGAGCCGACGCCGTATTCGGCGCAGCAGGAGATTTATCTGGATTTTTTACCGCAGGGGCGGTATGTGAACAGCGGTGTGTGGAAATTTACGCTGGCGCCGGTCAGGATTGTCACGGGAGATTACAGTATGTATCTGCCCAGTCAGAGTGCGGTTTCCGTGGATACGCGGTTTTATCGGCCGGTGCCGGACGTTACGCTTACGATACCCTCGACTGCGCCGCGGGTGATTACGGTCGGCGCTTATGACACGGAAAACGATGCGTATGCCGATTTTTCGGGCAGAGGGTATCCGCTCACGGCCGCCGGCGGGCAGCGGATTGCCGTGATGCAGGGGAAACCGGATCTCGTGGCTCCCGGGGTGGGGATTGTATCGGCTATGGCCGGCGGCGGCCGGGGCGCGGTGACGGGGACCTCGTTTGCGGCTCCTTTTGTGACGGGGGCAGCAGCGCTTTTGATGGAGTGGGGGATCGTGATGGGGCATGACCCGTATCTGTATGGGCAGAAGGTTAAGGCGTATCTGCAGAGAGGGGCGAGAGAACTGCCGGGATTTGATACGTTTCCGAATGCGTTGGTGGGGTATGGGTCGATTTGTGTCGAAAATAGTCTACCGAAGTAGAAATGAGGGGATTTGGGGATAATAAGCACTTTATTTTGTGGTACATTGTGTCGAATAAAGTGCTTATTATGTGTTAGTTTAGGATAAATCGAATGAATTAAACCTATGTGATGTAGAAAATGCAAATTGTATTTCAAATATAGTTGTGTATACAGTATGATAATGATATGATGCAAATAAGAAATACGGAGGATTGTTTATGGGAAATATATATGATGGAGCATTTCGGACAATTTTAAATGACTGCAGACAGATGATTATTCCGGTAATCAATGAGATTTTCAAGGAAGACTATACAGGAAATGAAATAATAGAGTTTCATCCCAACGAACATTTTATTGACCAACAGGATACAGCAGATAAGGAAAGAATAACAGATACTAATTTTATAATCTATGGGAAGAAAAAGAAGAAATATCATCTGGAATGTGAGAGTAGCCTGCCGGATGGGCGGATGACAATCAGG
>CAJUCC010000077.1 GCA_910585205.1 uncultured Lachnospiraceae bacterium | reverse complement strand
TTCATTAGAATATATAGATATAACAGGAATTCTAATGATATAAGGAGCGGGTAAAATGAATCGGTCAAACAACAAGAAAATTCATCATCTTGGGGGAAAGGTAAACGTTTTGGTAATTTGCCTGTTAGGCGTCAGCATCGCCTCTGTCGTTGCGATCTGTGTTACGATGTCGTATCGGCTGAGTATGAGCATGCTGGAAGACAGGTGTGTAAACGGTACGAATATGCTGGCATATGAGCTGGCCGGCAAAGTAGGGGCTCAGGATAATACAGAGCTTTTGGATGAACTGAAAGAGCAGATGCGCTGTGAGTTTACGATTTTCCGCGGAGACGAGAGAGTTTATACGACCATTCAGCAGGATGGGGAACGGGTCGTAGGGACGAAGCTGTCGGCGGATCTGGCGAAAATCGTACTGGAGCAGGGAGAGACCTATGTGGGTCAGGCGGAAATACTCGGAAGTCCGCACCTTTGCTCTTATGTGCCGGTGAAAGATGCAAGCGGCAAGCCCGTCGGCCTGATTTTTGCGGGTATCTCGATGGAGGATGCCTATGAGCAGATTGGTCTGGCAATCGGCGCATCATGTGTGGCCGGAGCGATTTTGATTACGATCAGCGTGATTATTTTGTCGATTTTTGTCAGACATTCCATATCAAAGCCGCTCGCGGGGCTTACGGGGCTGGCGCAGACAATGGAACAGGGCAATCTGGGGCTTGGCGATAACAGGCATCTGTCTGCCAATATCCGCTCTAATGATGAGATCGGGTATCTGGCGGGAATATTTGAGCATACGATTCTTCGTCTGAAAGGATATATCGGGGAGATTTCCGGCGTGCTGGAGGCGATTTCCGAAGGGGATCTGACGGTGGAAACAAGGCAGGATTACGTGGGCGATTTTGTTTCCATTAAGAATTCGCTGGACGGCATACTGGATCGTCTGAACGACACGATGTCGCAGATCGTGGAAAGTTCCGCCTATGTTTCCAACGGTTCGGAACAGATGTCGATCGGCGCACAGGATCTGAGTCAGGGCGCGGTGGAACAGGCGAGCGCCGTGGAAGAGCTGGAGGGTAAGATCGAGGAGATCTCGAATCATGTGGGAGAAACTGCGGAAAATGCCAATCAGGCAAGCCGGAAAGTGGAAGAGACAGGTGATCTGATCCAGGAAAGCAATCGGATGATGCAGGAAATGATTACGGCAATGCAGGAGATCAGCGCCAATTCCGGCGAAATTGAAAAGATTATCAAGACAATCGACAATATCGCGTTCCAGACAAATATCCTCGCTTTGAATGCGGCCGTTGAGGCGGCCCGGGCCGGGGAGGCCGGAAAAGGCTTTGCCGTGGTGGCCGAAGAAGTGCGCAGTCTGGCAAGCAAGAGCTCCGAGGCATCCAAGTCTACGGCGGAGCTGATCGAGCGCTCGATCGCTTCCGTTAAGCAGGGGACGACGATTGCCAATGAAACGGCGGCGCGTCTGGAAGATGTGGTGTCCGGTGCAAGTGAAGTGGTGGAAAAGACGAATATTATCGCCGACGCTTCCCGGATCCAGGCCGATGCCGTGGTACAGGTACAGCAGCAGATCAGCCAGATTTCGAATGTGGTGCAGACCAACTCCGCCACGGCGCAGGAAAGTGCGGCCAGCAGTGAAGAGCTGAGCGCACAGGCCGGCATTCTGAAAAATCTGACCGCCTCGTTCCGCCTGAAAAGAAGGTAGGAGGAGTTTATATGAGAACATACAAGCGCATTTTTACAATCGTAATTGATTCCCTGGGTGTCGGGGCGCTGCCGGATGCCGCCGCTTACGGCGATGCGGGAACGGACACCCTCGGACATATCTCACAGTCTGTGGAGGAGCTTTGCATTCCCAATCTGCAGAAACTGGGGATGGCCAATCTGCATCCGCTGAAACAGGTTGCGTCCGTTGCCACGCCGATGGGATATTTTATGAAGCTCCGGGAGGCCAGTACGGGAAAGGATACGATGACAGGGCACTGGGAGATGATGGGACTTCATATTACGAAGCCGTTTCGGACCTTTACGGAAACCGGGTTTCCGCAGGCACTTTTGGATGAACTTTCCGCAAGAACCGGCCGTACCATTATCGGCAATAAAAGCGCGAGCGGGACGGAAATACTGGAAGAGCTGGCGGAGGAGGAGATTGCGACCGGCCATATGATCGTTTACACTTCTGCGGATTCCGTGCTGCAGATCTGCGGCAACGAAGAGACATTCGGACTGGATGAGCTTTATCGCTGTTGTGAGATTGCCAGAGAGATTACGATGAAGGATGAATGGAAAGTGGGGCGCATTATTGCCCGGCCTTATGTGGGAAAGAAAAAGGGCGAGTTTAAGCGCACGAGCAACCGGCATGATTACGCGCTGAAACCCTACGGACGCACGGCGCTGAACGCATTGCAGGATGCGGGACTGGATGTGATTTCCGTCGGCAAGATTTATGATATTTTTGACGGAGAGGGATTAACGGAGTCTAATAAATCGCAAAGTTCCGTCCATGGGATGGAGCAGACGATCGAGATTGCAAAGCGGGATTTCCGCGGGCTCTGCTATGTCAATCTGGTGGATTTTGACGCATTGTGGGGACACCGCCGGGATGTGCGGGGATATGCGGGAGAACTGGAACGGTTTGACGAAAAACTGGGGGAACTGCTTCCCCTGATCGGAGAGGACGATTTGCTGCTGATTACGGCAGACCACGGCAATGATCCGACCCATACGGGAACCGATCATACGCGGGAGACGGTTCCGTTCCTGGCCTGGTCTCCGGCGATGGAGGGATATGGCAGGCTGGAGGATTGCGATACGTTTGCAGTGATTGGCGCCACAATAGCCGAAAATTTCGGTCTGGCTATGCCGGAGGGAACGATCGGAAATTCCATACTGGATCAACTGAAATAACAGAGGAACCGGCGTCTGCCGGTTCCCTTGCTTTTTGGCGAAGCGCCGTCAGTGCGCCTCCGATGTGAAATGATCGACCAACACTTTTACTTCGTCCAGACATGCACCGCATACGGTTCCCGCACCGGTGGCTTCCTGCACTTCTTCCAGTGTACGTGCACCGGAGTTGACCGCTTCCTGTATCATGCCGGATGTAACACTCATGCAGCTACAGACAACTTTATCCATATCCATTTGCATTCACCTTCCTTTTTTCGGTTAGTATGCACCGCAATGGAAATTTTATACATTATGGTTATCCCGCCAGATTATTATTCTCGTCTTCCGGCAAAGGGGATGATGTGACAGAAGCAGGTTCTCTTTTTTTGGATTTTTGCAGCTTAATTTGCATAATGGCCATAAGCTCTTCGCGGTCTTCTTCCGATAGCTGGCGGAATCCCTGTAAAAGCATCCGTTCCGCGGAATCTTCGGAAACGAAGAAACCATCGGGCGGCGGGGCGGGAGCGGGAATTTCGCCGGTCAGTATCCAGTCGATGGTACATTGCAGAATACGCGCAAGCTGCACAAGTGTCGCCGCTGCCGGAAGGCGGTTGCCGTTTTCGATTTCGCTGATATTTCCGGAAGAGATGCCGGTGGCGGTCTTGATGTCAAGTTGCGTCAGTCCCAGTGATTTTCTTCTGTTTTTGATCCGTGTTCCGATGATATTTGCTGATTGCATTGTGTCCTCCCGGTAAAAATATTCTTCCGAATCGGATAAAAATATTGACATTCTTCTATATAGGAGATAAAATATTGTTACAGCGATAATTTCGCTCCCATCATATCAAATATCTGAACAATTCTCAAGGGCCGGAAATCTCCGGCAAAAGTACGTCGCCCGGGTCAGGGCACTGGAAAAAGAACTGCACTGGAGGGGGTTAAAGGATGCAGGATACAGAAGAAATAATTTCGCTATGTGTGCTGCTCCCGTCCAGGCGGAGGCGACATACGCCGTAATGACGGATGTGATTTCTGCGAAACCACCCGGCTTTTCCGCTATTGTCATTTACAGCATATTGATGTATGATATGTTACAATGCGAACGGACAAGGAGTGTGAGATATGATAGACGAGCAAAAGACGGGGCTGTTTGAGAATATGCCGGTACCGCGTGCCGTGGCCAAACTGGCGATTCCGACCATTCTCAGCTCGCTGGTGATGATTATTTATAATATGGCGGACACATATTTTGTCGGAATGCTCAATGATCCCGTGCAGAATGCGGCGGTGGCATTGGCGGGGCCGGTGTTGCTGGCTTTCAATGCGGTCAACAACCTGTTCGGCGTGGGCAGTTCGAGTATGATGAGCCGGGCATTGGGCCGAAGAGACTATGACGCGGTGCGGGAGAGCAGCGCGTTCGGATTTTATTCCGCGCTTTTGAGCGGAATTTTGTTTTCACTGCTCTGTACGGCGTTTATGATACCGCTTTTGCAGCTTTTGGGCGCGGATACGGAGACGGGCGGCGCTACCATGGCATATTTGAAATGGACGGTGAGCTGCGGCGCGGCGCCTGCCATTTTGAATGTGGTGCTGGCCTATATGGTGCGTTCGGAAGGCAATTCCCTTCATGCCAGTGTCGGCACGATGAGCGGCTGCCTGCTGAATATCGTTCTGGATCCGGTGTTTATTCTGCCCTGGGGGCTGAATATGGGAGCGGCAGGCGCGGCATTGGCCACGCTCTTGTCAAACTGTGTGGCATGCATGTACTTTTTTGTTCTGTTGTTTGTCAGGCGGAAAGATACCTTTATCAGTCTGCATCCGCGCAGACTGCGGCTGCACAGAGCGATTATACTCGGTGTCTGCGGCGTGGGCATTCCCGCGGCGATTCAGAATCTGCTGAATGTGACGGGGATGACGATACTGAACAACTTTACTTCCGTATACGGCGCGGATGCGATTGCCGCAATGGGCATTACGCAGAAGATCTATATGATTCCCATGTATGTGGCACTGGGACTGTCGCAGGGCATTATGCCGCTGATTAGTTATAACTATTCGTGCGGCAATGTCAAACGGATGAAAGAGACGCTTTTGTTTACGGTAAAAATCACCCTTTCTTTTATGCTGACAGTTACCGTGCTGTTCTATGTGGGAGCGGGACATCTGACCGGCGCCTTTATGAAAGACGCGGGCGTTGTGGCGTATGGTACCCGGTTTATGCGCGGCTTTTGCCTTGGTCTTGTCTTTCTCTGTGTGGATTTCCTCGCCGTCGGCGTATTTCAGGCGGTGGGAAAGGGAAAGGAAGCGCTGCTGTTTGCCATTATGCGTAAGATTATACTGGAAATTCCGGCCCTGTATATTCTGAACCGGCTGTTTCCGCTGTATGGACTTGCATATGCCCAGTTTGTGGCGGAAGTGGTGCTGGCCGCTGCGGCGACATGGGTACTGCTGCGGATGTTTCGGAAGATGGAGAAAAAGTAGGCGTTCCCTGCCCCGGTTTCCGGCAGTATTTCCTGCCCTGCCGGGGCATATCTTACCGCAGCCGTCTACCATGCAGACTGCGCAAAATGTAAACTGGAACATTAAATTTGGTTGACATTTTGCATACCGTCCTGTATACTGATAACCGGAACAACGCGACAGGAGAGAAAAAGATATGTTACAATTGGCGGAAGAGATTATTAAAGGAAGAAGGCTGCAAAAAACGGACGATTTGTCCGTGCTGACAGAAGGGGATCTGCAGACACTGTGCGAGGGAGCGGACCGGATTCGCCGGGCGCTGTGCGGTGACGGGGCGGAGCTGTGCAGCATTATCAACGGCAGATCGGGGCGCTGCAGTGAAAACTGCCGGTTCTGCGCGCAGTCTGCACATTATACGGCGGATTGTGAGACATACGGCTTTCCGGAACCGGATGTGTTTACGGAAGGCTGCGGACGGATGGCGCAGCAGGGAGTGAGCCGTTATTCCATCGTGACTTCGGGGCGTGCCGTGGAAGGAGAGGACCTGGAAAGAGCGCTTGCCGCCTACAGAGCCATGCGGGAACAATATCCCGATATGATGCTGTGTGCGTCCCACGGCCTGATGCGGACAGAGGATATGAAACGTTTGAAAGAAGCGGGGGTTTCCCGGTATCATACGAATGTCGAGACATCGGCGCGGTATTTTCCGCAGATCTGTACGACGCATACCTATGCGGATAAACTGGAACAGATTCGGCGGGTGAAAGAAGCCGGGCTGGAAGTATGTTCGGGCGGGATTCTCGGGATGGGGGAGACATGGCAGGACCGGCTGGATATGGCGCTGCTATTGGCAGAGCTTGGCGTTCCGTCGATACCGCTGAATTTTCTTATCCCGATTGCGGGTACGCCGCTTGCGGAACAGCCGGTGCTGACAACGGATGAAATCGTGCGGATTGTAGCGGTTTTCCGCTATCTTAACCCCACCGCCTGTATTCGGATTGCCGCGGGCCGGATTCGCTTTGCGGACGGGGGAGCCGCCCTGTTCCGCTCGGGAGCAAACGCGGCGCTGACGGGGGATATGCTGACTACGGTTGGCAATCGTACGGTGCAGGATAAAGAATTGCTGACAGAACTAGGATTTCGGATCGGGAGGATGGAAGTATGAACAGGGAAGCCGGAGTCGGCCGTACAGAAAACGTGCAGTACATAAACGGCCGTGTAAAGGAGATGGCACTGACGGGAGTGATAACAGCGTTATTTTGTATCTGCGGGCCGCTGACAGTGCCGCTGCCGATCAGCCCGGTTCCCATATCTTTGACCAATCTGGTCATTTATCTGGCGCTTTATATTCTGGGAATGAAGCGCAGCATTATCAGTTATCTGCTGTATCTGCTGATCGGTTTTATCGGTGTTCCGGTTTTTTCCGGGTTTACGGGCGGACCGGCGAAACTGCTGGGGCCTACAGGCGGTTATCTGGCCGGCTTTATTCTGCTGGTATGGATCGGCGGTCTGGTGATTGACAGATGGCCTTCCCATATGGGGCTGTGTCTTGCGGGGATGCTGCTCGGCACGGCGGTGTGTTACCTGTTCGGGACGTTCTGGCTTGCCCGGCAGGCAGCCATGTCTTTTTCGGCGGCGGTTGCGGCGGGCGTGATT
>CAJUCC010000076.1 GCA_910585205.1 uncultured Lachnospiraceae bacterium | reverse complement strand
CGGTAACACGGGTTCGATTCCCGTCGGAGTCAGTCTGATATAATAGGGCGCAGTAGCCAAGTGGTAAGGCGTGGGTCTGCAACACCCTGATTCACCGGTTCAAATCCGGTCTGCGCCTCTGCAGTGACCTCGTAAAACATTTGTTTTACGGGGTTTTTGTGCTATTGGCTTTTTTTAAGCCGGCGCTCTGCCATACAAAAAGGCAGAAATTACCGCTTGAAACCAAAACGTGCGTTTGGTAGAATTCTCTTACGGAGGTGAACGCACGTTTGGAAAACATTGTCTTTCATATTGATGTGAATGCGGCCTTCCTTTCGTGGGAGGCCGTTTATCGTCTGGCTCACAGAGGAGGGAAGCTGGATCTGCGTAAGATACCGTCTGCGGTGGGAGGAGATATTGCTCTGCGGCACGGAATTATACTGGCAAAGTCCATTCCGGCCGGACGCTATGGGATTACAACCGGGGAAACGATTCCGGAAGCGAGGAGAAAGTGTCCGGATCTGGTACTGGTACCGCCTCATTATAATCTGTATGAGAAGTGCTCGGCCGCTTTTATGGAAATCTTACGGGAGTATTCGGATGTGGTGGAGCAGTACAGTATTGATGAGGCGTTTGTGGATATGCGTGCAAGCTGTCATCTTTTCGGTCCACCGGAGGAGACGGCAGCGCAGATCAAAGACCGGATCCGGGAGGAACTGGGGTTTACGGTCAATGTAGGAATATCCGATAACAGACTGCTTGCGAAAATGGCTTCCGACTTTCGGAAACCGGACCGGGTCCACACGCTTTATCCGAGAGAGATCGAAACAAAGATGTGGCCGCTTCCGGTGTCGGATTTGTTTTTTGTGGGGCGGGTTGCGACCGATAAACTGCGCTCTATGGGAATACGGACGATCGGGGAACTGGCGAAAGCGGAGCCGGACTGGTTGAAAAGCACTTTGAAGAAGCAGGGAGAGCTTATCCGGCAATTTGCCAATGGGATGGACTGCTCCCCGGTATTGGAGAAACCTGTGGAAAACAAAGGATATGGCAACAGCACCACGACACCGTTTGACGTGGCGGATGCGGAGACGGCAGACAGAGTGCTTCTGGCTCTTTCCGAGACGGTTGGAAGCCGCCTGCGCGCAGACCGGGTACAGGCCGGTGTCATATCCGCAGGCGTCCGATATACGGATATGTCCTATGCCTCTCATCAGAGGAAACTGCACAATCCGACGAATCTGACATGGGAGATTTACAAAACCGCCCGCCGGTTATTCCGGGAGCTGTGGGATGGCCGGCCGCTCCGGCATCTGGGAGTGCATACGGGCGGCATAGACGGGACAGGCTTTGGGAGACAGCTCTCTGTATTTGACGAGATTGATTATGAAAAACTGAGTAAAGTGGATCGGACCGTGGATGCAATCAGAGGACGATTCGGAGCGGATGCAGTGATGCGGGCGGCGTTTTCGGGCACGTCGTTCGACCATATGAGCGGGGGAATATCAAGGGAAAAGCGGTCTGTTGATTATGACGAGGTGATCGTTGAATAGCAGGGAAAGGAGAGAACGGCGATGGCATTTGGAAT
The DNA here is from genome assembly GCA_910585205.1 of uncultured Lachnospiraceae bacterium. Taxonomy (GTDB): domain Bacteria; phylum Bacillota; class Clostridia; order Lachnospirales; family Lachnospiraceae; genus VSOB01. The sequence goes on along the minus strand of CAJUCC010000076.1, from coordinate 1,911 downwards.
CGGGACAAATCCGTCCGGGGCGGATGCGGGCAATGTCAGGGGAACGCAGAAACGGATTGCCTGTGAGTGCTGGTTTACCAGTACCGGAAAAGTAATGCCCCTGATGCTGAAGATACAAGGCGAGGACGGCGAGATTCGGACGATCCGGGAAATTATGGTGCATTCCCAGGAGAAGAAACGGTATGCGGGTGTGCCGGCCATAGAATATGACTGTACATTGACACTCGATGGACGAAGCGTCAGAGCATGGCTGCTCTATTATCAGTCAGAAAACCGATGGGCGGTCAATTTTCGCTGATTTCCGGCAGAAATCCACTTTCATATAGCTTGCTATATTCACGGGGAACCGTTACAATAAATGGTAAAGAACAGGCGGAGAAGGAGGATATTTTCATGGAATCTGCAAGATCATGCTATACATTATCAAACGGGGTTGCAATTCCCTGTATCGGTTTCGGAACTTATAATGCAAAGGGCGGCGATAACCTGGCGATTAACCGGACTGCGATTGAAGCGGGGTATCGCTATTTTGATACGGCGTCTCTGTATGAGACGGAGCGGGTGCTGGGACAGGCAATCAAAGAGAGCGGTATTCCGCGGAAGGAGTTTTTCATTGTATCCAAGCTGTGGATTGATGAAAGAGGGTATCAGGGAGCCAAAGAGGCTTTTGAACGCTCTCTGGACAGGCTGCAGACGGATTATCTGGATTTATATCTGATTCACTGGCCCAGGGGTATGGAAGGGGATACGGACTGGAAGGAAACGGATCTGGAAACCTGGCGTGCCATGGAAGAACTGTGTGAAGCGGGCAGGGTAAGAGGGATTGGACTGAGTAATTTCCTTCCCCATCATGCGGACGTTATTTTGAAAAACGGTAAGATAAAACCGGTAGTGGATCAGCTTGAAGTGCATCCGGGCTATACGCAGGAGGCGGCCGTGCGGTACTGTGAGGAAAACGGAATCCGGGTACAGGCATGGAGCCCGCTCGGAAGAAGCGCTATGCTGGAAAATCCCATTCTCAAATGTTATGCGGAGAAATACGGAAAATCGGTTGCACAGATATGCCTTCGGTTTTTGCTTCAAAAGGGAATTATACCGCTTGTAAAGTCGTCTACATTGGAACGTATGAAACAGAATCAGGATATATTTGATTTTGAGATAACGGCGGAAGATATGTCTGTTCTGAACAATATGCCGCAGAATACGTGGCTGGGAGAGCATCCGGACTTTGCGATTCCGAAGAAGCGGAGCAATTTTGCACAGTAACGCATTACAGGGTCAGGGAAAAGAGGGGTTACAATGAATGCACTGGAACAGTTAAAAAAGATTATGGCGGACACGGATCATATCGTTTTCTTTGGAGGCGCAGGCGTTTCGACGGAAAGCGGGATTCCGGATTTCAGAAGCGTGGACGGTCTCTATAATCAAAAGTATGATTATCCGCCGGAAACGATACTGAGCCATACCTTTTACCGGCAGCACACCGATGAATTTTATCGCTTTTACCGGGATAAGATGCTGTGCCTGACGGCAAAGCCGAACGCGGCTCACCGGAAGCTGGCGCAGTGGGAGCAGGAGGGCAGACTGAAAGCGGTGATTACGCAGAATATTGACGGTCTGCATCAGGCTGCGGGAAGCAAAAAAGTGCTGGAGCTGCACGGCAGTGTGCACAGAAACTATTGTGAGAAATGCCACAGGTTTTATGATGCCGCATATATTCTGCATTCCGAGGGCGTGCCGAAGTGTGAGTGCGGCGGGGCGCTGAAACCCGACGTGGTGTTGTATGAGGAAGGACTGGACAATCAGACAATCACAGAAGCGGTTGCCTGCATCAGCGCGGCGGACGTACTGATTATAGGAGGCACTTCTCTGGCGGTATATCCCGCGGCGGGTCTGATTGATTATTACAGG
>CAJUCC010000075.1 GCA_910585205.1 uncultured Lachnospiraceae bacterium | reverse complement strand
ATTAGGAAATGTTTGCGAATTTCTGTACATTTTTAATTCTGCGCCGTCAAAAAACGCGGCGTGCTAGCATTTTTTTGTCTCTCTTTGCCAACCGCCGCAAATTTGTCCTGTCCGTCTATTCTGCTTCCCGACTGCCGCCTGATGCGCGCAGCTCCGGTATATTCAAATATACATCCTCTTTCAGATGGAACCCGCTGTTGACAATCACCTCATCCATATTGTCCGCATAGACACTGACCGGTTCCAGCGTCATATACGGTACCTGGTAGCTGCCGTCGTCAATTGTACTTTCCGCCTCCACGCTCCGGCCTTCTCCCAGTTCAATCGCACATCTCGCCGCCTGCTGCGCCAGCTTTTCCACCGGTTTGTATACCGTCATAATCTGCGTCCCCTGCACGATGCGCTGACAGGCCGCCAGATCGGCATCCTGCCCCACAACGCCGATCTTTCCCGCCAGACGTTTCTCCGCCAGTGCACGCACGACTGCCGTCGCAATATCATCATTGCCGCACATAATGGCATCCGCCCGTTTTACCGTCTCGATATGATTGTAAATATATTCCGCCCCGAGCTCCGCTTTCCAGCCGTCCGCATGCATCATATCGATAATCTCGATCTGGTGTCCCTGTATCACGTTCCGAAACCCTTCGTTTACAAGCGATACATTGTTATCCACCAGCGGCCCGCACAGCATCAGCACACTGTGCACATCCATATCGCTGCCGACGATTCCCTCCGCCATCATCTCACCCACGGCTTCATTGTCAAAAGAAATATACAGATCAACGTCACCGTTTTTAATCAGCCGGTCATAGGCGATCACCTTAATCCCCGCTCCCTTTGCCTTCTGTACAACCCCGCCCAGACTGTCGGAATCGATACAGACAATGACAATCACATCCATTTCCTTGTCTATAAAATATTCGATCTGGGCAATCTGTTCTTCGATGTCGCCATTGGCGTTCTGCACATTCACTTCCGCCCCGAGTTCCATAGCCGTCGATACGAACACATCCCGGTCCCGCTGCCAGCGCTCGATCACAAACGAGTCAAAGCTCATGCCAATCTGCAACGGCTTCTGCGTCTGGGTGTCCTCTTCCGCCATCCGTTCTTCCCCCGACGCGCAGCCGCCGCAAACAAGCAGCAGCAATACCAGTACCAGAACAGACATTCGTTTTTTCATCTCATTTTTTCTCCTTATACTCTGTAGGCGTAACACCGGTATGTTTCTTAAAGATACGGCTGAAATAATTGGGATCCGAATACCCGGCCGCCGCGCAGATCTCTTTCATCGACATATCTCTTCCGGCCAGCAGTTCCTTCGCCCTGTCCATGCGAATCTCCGTAATATATTCGATAAAATTTCTGCCCGTCTCCTCCTTGAATATTTTGCTGAAATAATACGGGCTGATGTCCACCGCCCTCGATACCTCATCCAATGAAATATCTTTATTGGTGAAATTTTTATCGATATACTGTCGTGCCTTTTCCACGACGCTCACCGACTGCGGTTCTTTTTTTAACGTAATGTCGCGGCAGGCATTCTCCATCTTGTGCACAAACCATGTGCGCACCTCGTCCAGATCTTTTAGCTCCAGAAGTGTCGGCAGATAATCGCTGCGGCTTCGGAAATGATAGACCCTGCTGCCGCTCTCATAGGAAATATGCTCCGCCCACAGTACAAATTCCAGCGCCTTCAGTTTAATGTCCGTCAAATATGCCGCATAGTTCTCTTCCATCCAGTCAAAGAAGCGGATCGCCTCCGCCTTCACCCCCTTGACATCTCCTTTTTCCGTCAGCTCAAACAGCATTTTCTCTATATCGGCCGGATAGTTCTCCTCATACAGGCAGCCGACCGGTGCATCGTCCACATGGGCAACCTTGCTCGTCGTCTGCACAAGCGCATGCAGCGCCTCATTGTATGACTCCGCCACTTCATAAATCGCTTTCACGGAACCGATTCCCACCCGAAAGGCAATATCCGTTCTCGCCTTCAGTTTCCGGGCCAGCTCCCGCGCCTTTTCAATCACCTGGATCCGTTCATTGTATTCCAGTCTGGACCGGCCGCACGGAATCAGCACTGCGATCTTATTGGCCATAACGGAACCCATAATGCCTGGGAGATATTCGTCCGTCATTTCGCGAATAACCCGATAGGCGTCCTGCACACGGATGCTCGCGCCCACCGCGTTGGTCATATGATTGCCCTCCTGGCTCTCCCCGCACACAAGCGCCGCCATATAGGCATACTCTTCCCGGATACCGAGCAGATTTCGGAAATTGTCGATGTCCTCCTCAAAGTGTTCGTGATAGAGAAGATTCTGAATCAGCCCGTTTTCGATAATCGGAATCACGGTTTCCATCTTTTCGCGGATCAGCAGATCCTGACTGCGCTTTTCTCTGTCTCTGTCGATCATGCCCATGGCGCGCCGCAGCACCTGCACGATTTTCTCCCGCTCCACCGGTTTATTCAGATATTCCAGCACGCCGAGATTGATAGCTTCTTTTGCATAGTCGAACTTATCATAGGCGGACATGATAATAAAGACCGTATGCGCATTGGCTTCCCGGATCTCCCGCATGGCGTCGATACCGTTAATCCCCGGCATCTGAATATCCATCACCGCAATATCCGGCCGAAATCCCTCCGCCAGTTCGATCACGCTTCTGCCCGTTTTGGCGTATTCCACCACACAGTCACCGGGAAATTCTTTTTCTATAATAAATTTCAGGGAGTCGATCACAATCCCTTCATCGTCCGCCAGCATAATCTTATACATCTCTGTACTCCCCTTCCCGAAGCGGGATATAAATCAGCACTTCCGTTCCCTTATTTTCCCCGGCGCTGAAAATGGATATGACATCTTCTTCATCCAGATACAGGCGCAGGCGGCTGATTACATTGTCCAGCCCGATGCCATTGGAATCAACCGAGAGATCCGCCGTGCGCAAACGTCCCGACATAATCTTGTCTATTTTTTCCTGTGTGATACCGGTTCCGTTATCCCGCACGCTGACACAGAGCGTACCGCCGATCCGGTATACGGACAGCACAATTTCCCCCTGCCATTCAATCCCGCGGATACCATAGTTGACGCTGTTCTCCACAATCGGCTGCAGGATCATACTCGGCACCTGCACATTCAGCAGGCTTTCGTCCACCTCCTTGCGGAAATGAATGTCTCCGGAAAACCGCACATTCAGAATATAAATATACGTATCCACCAGCGTGATCTCCTCCGCCAGCGTCACCGTATCGTTATTTTTCTTAACATTATACCGGAAAAAGTCGGCCACATTCTGGACATAACGATACGTGCGCTCCGCGCCTTCCATCATCGCAAGCTGCGCCCCCGCATTCAGCGTATTAAAAAGAAAATGCGGATTGATCTGCGCCTGCAGATACTTGATCCGGGCATCCTTCAAATGGCTCTCCATCATCAGTTCCTTTTCTTTCATGGCATTTTCCGTTTCCATGCTCTTGCGCAGGCGGTCGATATATTCCCGGATGCTCACCACCATGGAGTTAAATGCCATGCTTACCACACCCACCTCGTCCTGCGAGATAACCGGGAGCAGTTCCACTTCCAGATTGCCGCGGGCCACCTGATCGGCCGTGCCGGCCAGCCGCTGCAGCGGACTGATCATCGTCCCCGTCAGCAGCAGGATCAGGACCAGATTGCACAGTCCCACGAGAATCAAAGCGGCAACATTAATCCACTCCAGATAATGGATGGAGACGGACAATGCCTGATAACTGTCCGAATTGACCCGGAACTGCTCATTGTTCAGACTGTAAATATAGGTGCTGATATAGCCGTACATTTCCGTCGCCCGCTCATAATGCGCCTTGACCTTCTCCACATTGCCGCCTCTTTTGGCACTGATCGTCTGTCCGGTCAGCTCCAGATATTCCGCGGACATACTGCGGATATTTTTTTCCATCAGCTTTAAATCATTACCGTATGTGCGGTCATTGAGGCTGGCAACCAGTCCGGCATAATCCTGCTCATTCCGGTAATAATCCTCCATGGCGTCGCTTGTCCGGGTATTGAGATAATCCGTCATGCTCATCTGCACTTTCGTCAGCGTATCCGCCAGTTCGTTAAGACTGATATTGCTGACATATACCTCGTCGAGACGGTTCATCATATGATTGACATTGACATACATAAACAGATTAATCAGCAGCAGAATAAGGGTGGTAATGATAAATACCAGAATCATTTTGGTTCGAATGGAAAGCTTATGGATTCTGCCCACTGCCTGCACCTCCCAGATACGCTTTTACATTTTCCATGGTAATCAGATTGGTGCCCACGCTGAAATATTCGCTGACATAGCCGTTCTTCCGGTATTCGTCCAGCGCCGCGACACAGTATTCCCCCATCTCCGCCGTGTCGATGGAAATGGTGGAGCGCACCACATTGCGCTCGATGGCCCGCAGGATGACATCCGAGTCGTAGTATCCGATAATGTCAATCTGCCCCACTATATTATAGTCCACTACGGCCTGATACACACAGGATGTCGTGATTTCATCCAGACAAATCATCACATCCGGCAGTGTTTCTTCCATAAAAAGATTGCGGATCGATTCCTCCGCGTCGAACGCCCCCTTATTCTCGACGGCCGCGGCCCGCACCTGCACGGCCGCTCCGCCCGCTTCCGCCAGCGTCTCCTGAATGCCGGAGAAAATAATATTCTGGCTGGTGTCCTGCGCATCCGCACTCATCAGCACCAGGACGTCCGCCACCTCTTTATCGTCTATCGAAAGCACCTGCCTTCCGTATTCCCTGCCCAGATTATAATTGCTCACGCCGACAAAGCTTTTGCGAATCCCCTGACTGTTATCGCCGAGCACCGTGACAACGGGAATCCCCCGCTCCTCCGCTTCCTTCAGATGCCCGGTTGTCACCATAGATTCGTCCGCTTCCAGAATGATGCCGTCAACACCGGAGGCAATGGCCATCTTCAGCAGATCGTTCTGGGAATATCCGGTGCTCAGATTGCTCCCGAACATCTCCACCCAGGCGCCTTTTTCCCGCCCTTCTTCCCGGGCGCCCGCATAAACGGACTGCCAGAATTCGGATGTATGATCCGATACAATCATCACATAATACGCCTCGTACGCCTCATCTTCCGACTGCTCCAGAAGTTCTGCGCTCTGCATCATATTTTCCCGGAACAAAATCATGCTTCCCACCGTAATCAGCAATATAAAAGCAACAGAGCAGATGCATCCGGCCACAAGCGCCCTGTTACTTCCCAATATCTCCCTGTTATTCCTTTTTTCTGTCGCTTTTTTCACGCTTTCTGCCTCCGTCATCCCGCAGACCGTCAATCACTTTTTCGATCAGAAGCTTTTTCACATACACATCAAAACTCAGATAGCAGATAAAGGCAAAGGTCCGCAGAAATTCCTTCCGGTCATCCGGCGCCTGTGCAAAAGACTGCTCCGCATTTTTATATTTTCGGTACACATCTTTTTTCAGACTCTCTACCTGTTCTTCCTGAAGACTGAACACCTCATTATAGACGGCTTCCAGATTCAAACCGTTTTTTGCCCCGAAATACTGCCCGGTAAGCGGCTCCAGCAATGTCTGAATGTCTGTGATGGAGAGAATATTCTTATAATAGTAGATAAAGATCAGCACAAGCATATGCTCTTTTGTGTATTTCTTTTTTACGGGAGGCGGCAGCAGATCGTTCTTGGCGTAATTGTTAATCATTGTCTTTGTCAGAACTTTATCATTTTCAGGATAGCGTGTCGTGTTTTTCAGCGCTTTGTCCATAAACGTCGTCACCTGATCCATATACAGATCAATGGCGGGAATATCCTCCGCCCTGATATAACCGATCCTGTCAAAGCTGTCCATAATGCTGTTCAATAAGTCTTTCCTGTCAATCGTCATACCATTCGCTCCTTCCCCTGCCGGGGCTTTGTGAAACTCCGGTTTTCCGTTTTTGTCTTATTTTTTCTCTAGTATATAGTTTTTAGAACTACATGACAAGTAATTCTTTGTTTTTATTCTCTCCGGAAACGGACACCCCAAACAGCGGAATGAATCATCTTTACTTCAAAACTTTAGTATGGTAAAATAGAGCAATGACCGGAGGTAAAATCCTATGAATAAAAAAATCAGGACAGATGCAGTAGACCATCTCTTCGATGCGATCTTAACGCTGCAGACAAAGGAAGAGTGCTACCATTTTCTGGAAGATTTGTGCACCGTCAACGAACTGTTATCCCTTTCGCAGCGATTCGAAGTGGCCGCCATGCTGCGGGAGCACAGAACCTATCTCGATATTGCAGAAAAGACCGGCGCCTCTACCGCCACCATCAGCCGTGTCAAACGCTCTCTTGATTATGGTAATGATGGGTATGCGCTTGTATTCAAACGCCTTGCCGAAATATAAATGCACGGAAATATCCCGTGTCATAAAACGAACCGCATTTCTGCGATTCGCTGCGCGCATGGACTGCAGAGCAGTTTCCCGCTGTAATAAAAAAGATTCCCGCAAATCACGATCCGGGAATCTTTTTTGTTTTTTCATCAACAGCCGGGAGCCGCGGCTCCTATGTATCGAATCTATATTTTTACCGTTTTCACATCGTCTTTCTCATCCACAGCCTCGTGTTCTTCCACCGGCTCCGGTCTGCGCGGTCTCGGCCGGGAGAACTCTGCAGGCTCCGCGGGTTTAACTTTAAAGGTTTTCGGCTTTTCTGCGGGCGCGGGAGCTTCCGCCTTTACAGGCTTCTCTTCCTCTTTTACGGCTTTCTCTTCCATCTTCGGTACATTGTCACCCATAAAGCACTGGCCGAAGAATACAGCGTTCTCATCTACGACCAGTTTCTTCGTATGGATATTACCGGTCACATTTCCGGAACCGGAAATGGTGATCTTTTCCGTTGCAACCAGATCACCTTCCACGGTTCCGCCTATCATAATCGTAGCCGCATGCACATTGCCTACGATTTTACCGGTAATTCCCAGTACCAGTATGGTGTCGATCTTCACATCGCCTTTGATCAGCCCATCCACCCTTGTCGTTTCTTTTGCGTGCAGGGTGCCTTCAAATACGGCATCCTGCCCGATGATACTTTTGATCTTTGTGTACTGCGCGTCGTTGTTTTCTTTCTTTTTTAACATGGTTCCCCTCCTATCCGTATACTTCCAACAGATCCAGCGGATCTATCAACGTACCTTCCTGTGTAATCTGATAGCCAAATCTTTCATCCGGTGACTGCATCTCATATAAAGTATCCCCTGGCTGTACTTCATCGCCCTGATTCACCTGCGGACTGGAAGCCACCCGGTAAATGGACATATACCCGTTTCCGTGATCGATCGTAATCCGCTGTCCGTAAATGGCATCCTCCTCAACAGAAGCCACGACACCGCCGGCCGCCGCTACCACCTTCGTACCTGCCGATGCGGAAAATACCACAATCGGATCCGTCTCCTGCAAAGCAGGCTCCACCTCCGGTGTCTCCCCGTCTTCTCCGGCCGCCGTTTCCACCGGCGTCTCGGAACTTTTCAAAATTACTGCCGCGCCAGCCAGCGGGAAATCTTTGGGAACTTTCTTCTCCTCTTCTTCCCTGGCCTGCGCCTCCTGTGTCTCCGCATTCTGCGTTACCGTATCGCTCAAAATCGTAACTTTGTCAGACAGTTCTGCATTATCCATCGTAAGTTCCTGATTTGCCGCAGTCAGCTCCTCTACCTGCTTTTCCAGCTCTGCTTCCCGGGTCTGCACATTCTTTAATGCCGCCCAATGATAAACCGCGGCGCCCGCCGATCCTGCCGTAATAATAAGGATCAGACAGAGAACCACTGCAATCAGCCCCTGTTTCAGATAAAGAGGATGCGTTCCTCCGTACGGCGAATCAGAAATAATCATTACCGTATAACGAACTCTTTTCTTATGCTTTCCGGATTCCACTCATTTTCACCTCCGTGCGTACATTCTATCACACATTTCTTATTTTGTAAAATTCTATCTGGGAGTTTCCGCCCGGAATGCACAAATGCGAACTCTTCCGGCACTTTTCGACATACGTCGTCAATATTCCGGTCCGGTATTCCGCGCACGCGCCTGCCCGCAAAATTTTTTTTATTCCTTTACTTTTTACCGCACATATGCTATCCTGTAACTGTTGCAACGCGACAAGTCTATATATAGTGGAGGTATCTGAATGAATAAAGGTACGGTAAAGTGGTTTAACAACCAAAAAGGTTACGGATTCATTTCCGATGAGCAGGGAAATGACGTATTCGTACATTACTCCGGATTAAACATGGAAGGTTTCAAATCTCTCGAAGAGGGTGCTTCCGTTGAGTTCGAAGTAGTGAACGGTGAAAAAGGGCCTCAGGCAGTCAACGTAACCAAATTATAAGCTGTTGCTTATAACAGGCTCTATAATCGGTTTTTCGATGTGCCTTTCCTAATATAAATTGATCGAACCATTCATTTTATTTTAGAAATACGCAATATTGTTTTAACGGATTATACCCCTAAGGAAGCTGCCAATGGCAGCTTCTTTCGGATGCATGGCAACTGAAAAGGACCAGTCGCAACGGCTGGTTCTTTTTTTCCAGAAAGAGGAGACTATTAATGAAAAAAAAGATCGCGGCAGCCCTGCTCTGCACCGCTCTTATCCTGCAGACAACGGCCTGTGGAAGTCAGCCCGGTCAGACACAGCAGGCGCCTGAAAGTACCGGTCAGCAGGAAACACCGGAAGAAAACACGGAAACCGAAAATGCGGCGACACAAAACGACACAGATGTACCGAACGCGGACGGCGCTCAGGCAGGCGCAGGCGATTCCGCACAGAATACGCCGGCGGCCGACGACACGGGTCTGGCAGCCGATTCCATCGGTCCGGTCAGTTTCACCCCCAACGAAAACGGTTATTATATGGTATATGGCAGCAATACGCTGCATGCTTATTTCAAACGGCATAATGTAATCCCTGGAACCGGAAAGCTGACTGTCAGAAAGACAGCGGACGATTCCGTTGTCGAGGAAATCGACCTCAACGATACGGACAAATGTACGATCGGAGAACAGGATTCCACCTTCCACCTTCTGGGATGGGACGGGGGTACGCATCTGATTATCCGGCTGCAGGACGTTCCCGCCGCCGGCGAAGCCTATTATATCAACCTGGAAGAAGGCGCGTTCACATCACAGGACGGCACAATCCGTTCCAAACCGATAACCGACAATACGACATGGCGTTACGGCGTGGCTGCCTTCGGCGTGATTCCTTCCCGCCCGAACGGCTCGGATGTCTTTGTCGGGGATACCTTCTCCGCCGATATACTCGTACGGCCGCCGGCCGCAATGGCCCGTGTTGAAAATTATGATGAAAACCGGGTGCGTTTTAACGAAAAGGAATTTGTACAGGACGGAAAGCTGGAGATTAAAATCTACCAGATCGGTGACGACCCGTTCACTGTCACTTTCTTTGATGAAGAGGAAAACCCGATCGGCAGCATTACGCTCACTTACACTGCTTCCATGCCGCCGGAACCGGAAGAGGAAGCGCCGCGTAAATCCGTTACCGATTTATAAGCGAATCGTTTCCAGAATGCGCTCCAGCTCCATGCTGCCGCCAAATAAATCCAGGGCACTGCCGATAGTGACATGCACCCGGCCGTGTCCTGTTTCTTTTAACAGCCGCAAATCTTCATAGCTGCGCACGCCGCCGGCATACGTCACCGGAATCCGGTCAAATGTCCCGAGCAAAGCGACCAGCTCCGTTTCAATCCCTTCCGCTTTTCCCTCCACATCCACGGCATGAATGAGAAATTCACTGCAAAAACCGGCAAAAAATTCCAGTGTTTTCCGATCAAGCACCACGTCCGTATATTTCTGCCAGCGATCGGTGACAATATAATATGTCCCGTCTTTCTTTCTGCAGCTCAGATCGAGCACAAGCCGTTCCTTTCCCACTTCCCGGCAAATCCGTTCCAGATTGCCGTATGCGATCTGTCCGTCCCGAAATACATAAGAAGTGACGATCACATGGGAAGCGCCTGCCTCCAGAAAAGCGGCCGCATTTTCCGCATGAATGCCGCCGCCGGCCTGCAGGCCGCCCGGGTATGCCGCGAGCGCAGAAACCGCCTGCCGCTTCGTCGCCTCATAATAGATGCTTTCCGTCGGATTCAGCAAAATCACATGACCGCCCCGGATTCCCCGCTCCTGATACAGCCGGGCAAAGTATGCCGCATCGTGTCGTGAAATAAAATTTTCCGTGGCACAGTCCCCGTCATCGCGCAGACTGGAGCCGACGATCTGCTTTACCTTTCCGTTATGAATATCAATGCATGGACGAAACTCCATAAAAACCTCCCCGCAAATGAAAATTCATTTTTTATGTATAAAAACCGTAATTAGAAACATACTACCAATATACATTTTCACAGTGAAAAGGAGCGATATTATGAAAAAGTATGTAAGACTGCTCTCCTTCTCTCTTATTGTCATGCTGTTATGTATGGCGCTTACCGCCTGCGGCAGCAAAAAAGACGACCAGAACGGAGCAGCAAACGGAACAACTACGGAGGATACGAACGGTACGGATTCCAATGACAACACAGATTCCACAACCGCAGGAAACGACCAGACGGATACCGATAACGCAGCCGGTGATAACACAACCGGCAATAACACGACCGAAGACGCAGATACCGGCAACGGCATGGGCGTCGGCGCAGAAGCCGGCACGGGAACCAGCTCCGGCACAGGCGGTGCAGGCAGCACAAGTACAACGGACAACGGCGGCAATGAAACCGTAGTCGAGGACGCCGGCAATGCCGTGGGCGATGTCGTGGACGATCTGGCCGACGGCGTATCCGATGCGGCTGACGGTGTGTCCGACGTTACCAACGATGTTGTGGGAAACAATAACAATCAATAAAACCATAAAAGGCTGTCGGGACAATCCCTTCCACAGCCTTTTTTTATTGCCCGGGAAAGCAGCGCGCTTTTACTTTACCCGTTCCACAATGCTGCCGTCCTGATAAGCCTGCAGCAGCAGTTCCAGATGACGGATGCTCTCCATAATCTCCGCTCCGATGTCCGTATCCGCGACGCGCAGGCGGTTGACTGCCGTTTCGATCACAATCGAATCCGAGAAAATATCCGACTCTTTCTGCACCGCATCTTCCTTGGATTCGAATGTCTCATGCGCCACAAGGCGCATGCCGTGCGAATTGGAAATCAACGTATAGCCGGCGATTCCGGTTTTGCCCTGATATGCTTTGGAAAACCCTCCGTCTATAATCAGCAACTTGCCGCCGCATTTGATCGGTGTCTCACCCTTTTTCAGCTCCACCGGCACATGACCGTTTACGATATGCGACTTCGTCTCGTCCAGCCCAAACTCCCGCAGAATTTTATTCAGAACTTCCTCATTGTCTGTCAGACGGTAATAGCTGTTTTTGACTTCCGTATGGGTTTCCTTTTCCGCCACAAAATACCGCTCAAAAGTCGCCATCTTGTCCTTGCCGAACACCGGCGAATTCGGTCCGGCCCAGATATACCAGATCATGTCCTGCCCTTTGCGCTTTTCGGAGACATTATGCCGGTTGTAAAAACCTTTCCGCGCGTAATGTTCCAGCACATCATACAGCGCCTTTCCTCCGTATTCTCTGCCGTCGATCTCCATTTTACGGAAATTTCCGTTCTCATCCATCGGCACACAGCCGTGGTAGAGCAGGTTGGAGTTGTGCACCTTATACAGACCGCCTTTGGAAAACAGGAAACGGATATGACGCTGCAGCTTTTCGCAGTGGACAAACGCCTGCCGCAGACGCTCCATCAGCTGAGACTCTTCCGGTGTCAGTTTATAGGGGCACTCCGGATTTACCGTCGGAAAATCCACATCCTTCATCGCATACACTCTGCCGCCGATCGACACCGTGCCGTTATCATAATCGATCTTGTCAAGCAGCAGGCGGTCATCCATGCAAAACTCAGGGTGTCGCTTAATCAGCTGGCCTTCCAGCTTAAACTGCAAAATGGCCATCGCCTTGTGCATCATCATGTCCATCCGCAGATCCTTGGTATTATAATCTGTATTGTATTTGATGGCAAAGATGTCACAATTTGTATTTTGATATGTCTCCATGGCAAAGGTGACAAGCGGTATGAGGTTGATGCCATAACCGTCCTCCAGCGTATCCAGATTGCCATAGCGGGCCGCCATCCGTATCACAGTGGCAATGCAGGCGAGATGGCCGCTGGCCGCCCCCATCCAGACCATGTCATGATTGCCCCACTGTATATCCACGGAATGATATTCTTGCAATGTCTCCATGATGATGTGCGGGCCGGGTCCTCTGTCATAAATGTCCCCGACAATATGCAGATGATCGATCACCAGCCGCTGTATCAGCTCGCCAAGCGCGATAATAAACCCCGGCGCACTGCCGATGCGGATAATCGTACGGATGATTTCATTGTAATAGGCTTCTTTATCATGCACTTCCGCTTTTTCGGTAATCAGTTCTTCTATAATATAGGCAAAGTCTTTCGGCAGCGCCTTCCGCACTTTGGAACGGGTATATTTGGAAGATACCCGCTTGGTAATCTGTACCAGTCTGTGCAATGTAATTTTGTACCAGTCTTCGATATTATCCTCCTGCTGCATCACCAGTTCCAGTTTTTCCTGCGGATAATAGATCAGCGTGGCGAGGCTCTTTTTGTCCCGGCTGCTGAGCGTATTGCCAAATTCCTCGTCAATCTTATATTTTACAGAGCCGCTGCCATTGCGCAGCACATGGTTAAACTGCTCATACTCGCCATGTATATCTGTCAGGAAATGTTCCGTCCCCTTCGGCAGATTTAAAATCGCCTGCAGATTGATGATCTCCGTGGATGCCGTGGCGATCGTCGGATACTGCCTTGCCAGCGTTTTCAGATACATCAGTTCCATCTCTGTCAGATTTTCTCCGATTTTTTCATTTTCCATAACCCGTCCCCCATGGCTTTATCTGCCTTCGATCACATCCCGCATGTTATAATAGCCGGCCGGCTTTCCGGAAAGAAACTTTGCGGCCTGCAGCGCCCCCTTTGCGAAAACCTCTCTGGAGTATGCCTGGTGAGAAAAGGTGATTACTTCGTCACGGCCCGCAAATATCACATCGTGTTCTCCCACAATCGTGCCGCCCCGTACCGCGGAAATACCGATCTCCTTCTCCGGACGGACCGCACGCCTGACGCTTCTGTCACAGACATATTCGTATGCATTTCCCAGCGCCCCGTTCAGAGAATCGGCCAGCGCCAGCGCCGTACCGCTTGGCGCATCCAGTTTTTGATTGTGATGCTTTTCCACAATCTCCATATCAAATCCCGCTGCCGCCAGCACCGGCGCCGCCTCCGCCAGCAACTTAAAGAGCAGATTGATCCCCACGGACATATTTGCCGATTTCAAAATTGCCGCCTTTCGGGAAACCGCTTCCACCCGGGCAAGCTGCGTCTCATCCAAACCGGTCGTGCAGAGCACGCACGCCATGCCTTTTTCTTCGCAATAATCCAGCAGTCCGTCAACTGCCTTTGCAGAGGCAAAATCAATCACGACATCGGCATCGATGTCACATTCCCGTATATCCGTAAACACCGGGTACGGATTGGCAATCCCTGTGAAAATATCCACCCCCGCTGCCGTCTCCACCTCATTGTCGCTCTCCGCCAGTTTGCTGATAAACTGTCCCATACGGCCGTTACAGCCATGTATGATAATCCTGACCATATCCTGTCTCCTTCCTGATATAATTAAAAACCGCGCAACGCTCCGATACGATAAAGAATGCCCCGGAACCATATCCGGAGCATCCCTGAATCAACCTGTTACTTAAACCATACCGCTTGCCGCTGCCACAATCACAAGCAGAATAATACCAATACTGAGCAGCAAACCAATCACGGAAGTAATGATACCGGCAATCGCCATTCCTTTCTGCGGATTTTGCTGTGCAATACTCACAATACCCAGAACAATCCCCACAATACTCAGAACAACCGTAACATAAGACCAGCATCCGAGAATGGAAATAATCCCGCATACAAGGCTTCCCACCGCTTTGCCGCCGCTTTTCTCCGGTATGGCATTGCTCACCATAACCGGACCGTTATAATTATTGGGCGCATAACTGTTTACATTGCCACCCTGATTGTTATTTTCGTTCATTTTCTCCTCTTCTTTATTCCTTTACTGCATCATACCCACAAGTGCCAAATTCAGACCAAGGAAGATTGCCGCTATCACGCAGAATCCGATAAAGAACATAACCACCTTTTTGGTATTTTTCTGTAATGCTGCAGAAATATACACCGTACCGAACACCAGTGCGATTGCCAGACAGAGAATACCGCCGAAGAACCAGCCGCCGATCGCGCTGATTGCAACCAAAACCCACACCCATGCCGGAACATTGGTAACAGGTTCATATGCGGAACCGTCATCCTGATAGGTACCGTTTACTGCCAGTCTGCTCTTATTGCCGATCATAACCACATGGCAGTTTGCACCCGGAAAATCAACCGAATAATCCACGACATTGACAAACCAGTTGCTGGATTTTACACGATATGTATTCGTATCCACTTTAATTTCCGGACCGCCGAAACTTTTTGCCTTGCAACTGATGCTGTGAGACATACCATTACTGTCTGTAACATTCCATGAATTCATGTTAGCCATACTACGTTCTCTCCTTTTTCCTCATAAAATATAATGAAAAGCGCAAAGCCTTCATTCACAACTCATTCCCGGTCATTACGACAGGTCGCGTCCCTGCCCGTCTTTCAGGCCGTTAAACAATAATCTGAAAAAGTCCACGATATTCCAGATGCCGACAACAAACAACGGAACGGCGCCAATCAGTATCGCCGATGTCAGCCACCCGATAATCGTCAGCACCAGCATAACGGCGCCGCTTGCGGCCCTTCCCAGATAGAATCTGTGAATTCCCAGCGTACCCAGAAAGAAACACAGCAGCACCGCTGCAACCTTGCTCTTATCCGATACACTGCCGTTTGCCTCTACCGTGACATTTCCCATGCCGCCCTGTCCAAACGTATCCCCCACTACTCTCTCCTCCTTATTCATTTGTATCACAATTTTGTCCCTTTGCAACGAATTGCGTAACTCTTTTGAAACTTAGATAATCATACAAAAAGTTGTGACATTTGTCAAGACACCTGCATATTTATGCCGACAAACGGCACGGTCTGTCCCGTCTCTCACAGCACGCCAAATTCTTCCATTGCCTTGCGCAGCATTTCCTCATGCTCCGCTTCCATATCGCAGAGCGGCATCCGCAGCCGTCCGCCGTCCCGTCCCTGCAGACGCAGCGCTGCCTTTACCGGAATCGGATTTACCTCGCAGAACAGAGCATCCACCAGCGGGATGGCATCCAGCTGAAGCTTGCGGCTTCCCTCCAGATCGCCTTCGAAGAACTTTGCGCACATGTCGTGTGTCTGTCGGGGTGCAATGTTGGAAAGTACCGAAATCACGCCCAGACCTCCCATCGCAAGCAGCGGGACGATCTGATCGTCATTGCCCGAATACAGATCCACACAGCCGTCCGCCAGCGACATCAGCTTTGCCACCTGCGAAATATTTCCGGACGCTTCTTTTACACCGACGATATTCTCCACTTCTCTGCAGAGCTTTACAACGGTAGCCGGCATAATATTGGTGCCGGTACGGCTGGGCACATTATATAAAATAACGGGCAGGGAAACGGAATCGGCAATCGTTTTATAATGCTGATACAGTCCCTTCTGTGTTGCCTTATTATAATAGGGAGATACAAGCAAAAGACCGTCCACGCCTGCCTTCTCCGCTTCCTGCGACAGGTAGACTGCTGTTTCCGTACAGTTGGACCCCGTGCCGCCGATAACCGGGATTCTGCCGTTTACGTGCTTTACGCAATACCGGATCACATCCAGATGTTCCTCATGGGTAAGCGTGGAAGATTCCCCCGTCGTGCCGCACACGATAATCGCATCCGTTCCGTTGTCAATCTGATAGTCCAGCAGCTGTGCAAATCTTTCGTAATTTACCGTCCCGTCCGGGTGAAACGGCGTGACAACCGCTACACCGGCGCCTTTGAATAATGCCATATTCATTTCCTCCTTTATTCGTGTGAAAAAACGCTATGATAAAAAAGCTGACCCAACACACGATGAGCCAGCTTATAAACCATAATTACGATAGCGCCCCATCCACATACAGATGACAGTCATGCACCTCTTAAATGCATGCCCAAGACAAAACTCTCACGGAAATTTTATCTTTCGGCGCATTCCCCTTTCCCGCTCCCTCGTCTGTGCCTGACACATCAGAAAAGGTACTGATGAAACGCGCAACCTCTATCTCTCTTTTCCTTAACAAACTTATCATAACAGACCGCAAAACCTCTGTCAAGCCTTATGCCCGCATTGCGACCGTAACCACCTCATCTGCCAGAACCCGGACAGCATAGGGCAGACTGCCCCCTGTCATAACAATCGTCACCGTTTCTCCCTTTTCATGCAACAGAGACGCAATCTCCTCCCCGGTTATTGCGCCGTTATCGACAAGGCCGATAATGCCGTCCAGAACCAGCATATCGCATTCTCCCGTATGCAGAACCTTTCTGGCATAGTTAAGCCCGTTTCTGATATTCTGAATTTCTTCTGTCTGTTGCTGCGGCGTCAGTGCATCAAAATCATCTTCCGATTTCTCAAAACAGAACAGGCGGATTTCAGGCTCCAGCCGCCGCAGGAATTCCCCTTCCTCCAGCTCCCGGCCTTTCATAAACCGGATCAGCACAACCTGTTTTCCCCGGCCTGCAGTCTGCAGCGCCCTTCCAAGCGCAGCCAACGTGCTTCCGTTTCCGTCACCGGCGTAGATGCATATATTTCCCTGCTCCATATCTCCTCCTTTGGCAAATGTCCAGGACTCTCATTCCTGCACAGGATTCTTATTATTTTATGAAGCATATCATATACACTGCCAAAGCGCAAGCAATATGGAACACGCAGGGAGACGCGGAGAATCAGACGGCCAGACGGCCGTTATGCCTCTTCTTCCGCCAGTTCCAGCTTGCTGACCGAAACCTCATAGGCAACACGTTTTTCCGTCATTTCTTCGGATATTTTTTTCATATATTCCCTGCTCTGTATCCTGCCCCAGACAAGGCACCGGGAACCCACCGTAAAATTGCTGACATAACGGGCGTTCCTGCCCCAGCAGATACATGGTATGTAATCGGATTTGCCGTACGGTCTGTTGACTGCAAGCAGCAGATCCGCAATTTCCCTCCCGAGAGGCGTTTTCCGGTATACCGGCTCTTTGCAGATATAACCGTCCAGATAAATCTGATTCGTTTTTGCACTCTCTTCTATGACATCGATAAATTCGATCTCCCGTGCAAATACGGAAAGCACCAGTTTATTTTTCTTTTCCTCGTGTCTGTTGTATGATCGGAACTGCCCTGTCACGCACAGATTGCAGCCTTTGTAATCCGCGCTCACATCCAAAAGCCGCTCCGAAACCATAACCGGGATCACATCAAACGATTCACTCAGACGCGCAACCTCCACGTCCACCATATAGAACCCCTCGCCGAAAATTTCATGGCTGAACGTAAAATCGCCAACGACTTCACCCATAATTGTCACCTGGTTATTTTCAATTACCTTATCTGTCATCTCTGTTCTCCCTTCTTATCACTTAAGAATTTTTTCCAGTAATGTACTATTATGTATATGTGGAAAATTCCCGGGTAGAACATCAACTTATCGCAGGATTCGACAGGGGCAGGCGTGTTTGTGTCGGATACGGTATCCCCGCCCGCATTCTCTTGCAACTTTCCCCTCAGAATGCTATAATGCAAGACGTTATATGCATATGCAGGAGGAGATTTATGAAACAGACAAGAAATGATATAAGAAACGTAGCCATCATCGCACATGTCGACCACGGCAAAACCACACTTGTGGACGAACTGCTAAAGCAAAGCGGCGTATTCCGCGAAAATCAGGAGGTGGCGGAACGGGTCATGGACTCGGGCGACATCGAACGCGAACGCGGTATTACCATTTTGTCCAAAAATACCGCCGTTATGTATAAAGGTACCAAAATCAATATCATTGACACGCCCGGACATGCAGACTTCGGCGGCGAAGTGGAACGGGTGCTGAAAATGGTGAACGGCGTAATCCTCGTGGTGGATGCCTTTGAAGGCGTAATGCCCCAGACAAGATTTGTCCTGAAAAAAGCGCTGGAACTGAATCATCCGGTTATCGTCTGCATCAATAAAATCGACCGCCCGGAAGCACGGCCGGAGGAAATCATTGACGAAGTGCTGGAACTGTTTCTCGATCTGGACGCCAACGAGAAACAGCTCGACTGTCCGTTCGTCTTTGCCTCGGCAAAAGAAGGCGTGGCCACACTCGATCTGGAAAATGAAAACAACAATATGAGCCCGCTTTTCGAAACAATCATCAATTATATTCCCGCTCCCGTCGGCGACCCGGATGCGGGAACACAGGCTCTTATCAGCACCATTGACTATAACGAATACGTAGGGCGCATCGGCGTCGGCAAAGTCGATAACGGTTCCGTCCGCATCGGCCAGGAAGTTGTCATTGTCAACCACCACGACCCGGACAAGCTGCAAAAGGTTAAAATCAGCAAATTATATGAATTTGACGGGCTGCAGAAAGTTGAGGTCAAAGAGGCGCGCTTCGGTTCAATCGTAGCCATTTCCGGCATTTCCGACATTCGTATCGGCGATACGCTCTGTTCCCCGGAAGCGCCGAAACCGATCCCGTTCCAGAAAATTTCCGAGCCGACCATCGCCATGCAGTTTATTGTCAACGACTCTCCGCTGGCCGGACAGGAGGGAAAATATGTCACCAGCCGCCATCTGCGCGACCGGCTGTTCCGGGAGCTGAATACCGATGTCTCTCTGCGTGTGGAAGAAACCGACAGCACGGAAAGCTTTAAAGTGTCGGGACGCGGTGAGCTGCATCTGTCCGTCCTGATCGAAAATATGCGCCGCGAGGGGTATGAATTCGCGGTCAGCAAAGCGGAAGTGCTCTACCAGACGGATGAAAACGGCAAAAAGCTGGAACCCATGGAGCTTGTCTATGTCGACGTACCGGAAACATTTTCCGGCACGGTAATCGAAAAACTCAGTATCCGCAAAGGGGAACTGCAGAATATGAAACCCATCGGCGACAGTTATACCCGTCTGGAGTTTATCATTCCCGCCCGTGGACTGATCGGGTATCGGGGCGAATTTCTGACCGATACCAAGGGAAACGGCGTTATGAACTCCGTCTATAACGGTTACGGACCCTATAAAGGGGATATTCAGTACCGGAAACAGGGCAGCCTGATCGCCTTCGAAGCGGGAGAAGCCATCACATACGGCCTCTACAACGCCCAGGAGCGAGGAACACTTTTTATCGGCCCCGGCGAAAAGGTATATGCCGGCATGGTAATCGGCCAGAACGGCAGAGGGGAAGACATCGAGCTGAATGTATGTAAGACAAAGCACCTTACCAACACCCGTTCTTCCAGTGCGGACGAAGCGCTCCGCCTGACACCGCCCAGAATCTTAAGTCTGGAACAGGCGCTGGAGTTTATCGATACCGACGAACTGCTGGAAATCACACCCGAAAGTCTCCGCATACGCAAGAAGATACTGGATCCAACCATGCGCAAACGGTCTTCCATGAAAAAGTCATAGACAGGAGGAAACATCATGCATTATACCGCAGCCAACAACAGATATGAGACGATGCAGTATACCCGCTGCGGAAAAAGCGGCCTCAGACTTCCCGCCG
Organism: uncultured Lachnospiraceae bacterium; assembly: GCA_910585205.1. GTDB lineage: Bacteria > Bacillota > Clostridia > Lachnospirales > Lachnospiraceae > VSOB01. The sequence continues at coordinate 1,059 of CAJUCC010000075.1, read as the reverse complement.
TTTCCCTCGGGCTCTGGCATAACTTCGGCGTTCACAATGACTGGGAAAACATGAAACAATTATGCCGCACCGCCTTTGACAACGGCATTACCCACTTTGATCTGGCCAATAACTACGGCCCGGAATACGGCCGCGCCGAGCGCAATTTCGGCCTGATTCTCCGGGAAGACCTTGCGCCTTATCGGGACGAACTGCTCATCAGCACCAAAGCCGGCTACGATATGTGGGACGGCCCTTACGGAAACTGGGGCAGCCGGAAGTATCTGCTGGCAAGCCTGGACCAGAGCCTGCAGCGGATGGGACTTGATTATGTCGATATTTTCTATCATCACAGAATGGATCCGCAGACACCGCTGGAAGAAACCATGGGAGCACTCGATCAGGCCGTCAAAAGCGGCAAAGCCCTGTATGCCGGTATCTCCAACTATGACGGCCCCACGATGAAGCAGGCCGCCGACATCCTGCGCGACCTGCGCTGTCCTTTTATTATCAATCAGAACCGCTATTCCATTCTCGACCGCGCCATCGAGCGAAACGGTCTGAAACAGACGGCATACGACGAGGGCAAGGGTATTATCGCCTTCAGCCCGCTCGCACAGGGATTGCTGACGGATAAATACCTGCACGGCATTCCCGAAGACAGCCGCATTGCAAAGGACGGCCGTTATCTGCACAAGGAAGCGCTGTCCGTCGAAATGCTCAGACAGATCGCCGCTCTGAATGAACTGGCGGCGCAGCGCGGACAGACGCTGGCACAGATGGCCCTGAGCTGGATTTTAAAGGACGAACAGGTGACAAGTGTCCTTATCGGCGCTTCCCGGCCGCAGCAGATTATGGAAAACCTCAAAATACTTGGGAATTGCAGTTTCTCGGAAGAAGAACTGCGCAAAATTGACGGGATCTGCGGGATGTAAGATTCCCGCTGTCAGAATGCCGAGGCTGCTGAAAAAGTAGATCTCACCGCCTATATTTGGTATAATGTAATTATTCAATACAGGCGGTGATATTATGGTTGAGCAACAACAGAAGTTAGTATTAAGTCCCTACATGGAAATATAT
>CAJUCC010000074.1 GCA_910585205.1 uncultured Lachnospiraceae bacterium | reverse complement strand
TTTATTTTTTGCTCTTGACTGCGGTATGATATTTGCGGTTATGTGTGGAACATGTGGCGGCGCCCCTTTGTTGACATGCGATACGGGATAATTATACAATGAAAGAAAACGAAGGGACGGCGCGGATATGGAACAACAGGTATTGGCAAACATTAAATTACAGATAGAAGGAATGTATCTGGCAGAGCGGAAGGTTGCGGAGTACATACTCGAAGAACCACAAAACACCATCCGGCTGAATGTCACAGAGCTGGCAGAGGCAAGCGGCGTCAGCGACGCCACGGTGATCCGGATGTGCAAAAAACTCGGCTATACCGGATTTTATCAGATGAAAATCTGTCTGGCAGAAGAACTGGGGCGTAATCAGATGACCGGCTATCAGGATTCCACAACGAATCCCACAAGCGGAAAGGCCGTTATCCAGTGTCTTACAAGAGATCTGCTCCGCATTGCGGATTTGTTGGATGAGGAAAAGCTGGAGCGGTGTGTGGACATGATCTGCAGCAGCAGGCGGATTTTTATTTCCGCCGTGGGCAATACGATTCCGGTGGCGATGGATTTTTCGTTTCGGCTTTGCCGTCTGGGGATCAATGCAAGCTGTGAAACAATCGTGGAATACGGGCTTGCCAGTATGGTGCACGGCAATGAGAATGATTTGTTGATTGCCGTTTCGCATTCCGGCAGCTCCAAGCATGTCGTGCAGGCCGTGGAAGTGGCAAATCAGAAATCCATGCAGACAATGGCCATAACCGGATCGAGCAGTTCTCCGGTTGCCCGGCGGGTGCAGTTTACGATGCTGACGACAGTGGAAAATCCGCTGTTTGGAGAGTACGGTGCGTCAAGCCACATTTATGAGCAGGCAGTGCTGGATGCCATCTTATACTTTGTTTCCGTGAGGGAAAAGGCAGAGCCGAACAGAGAGCACATAGAAGCAATGCTGGCTGAGTACAAGATTTAGAAGAGAAGAAAGGCTGATACTATGGCATATACAGATCGTTACGAGACATATATGAAAGAGAGCATTACGGACCTGGAAAAGAGCAGGGAATCCGAACGGCGGATTGTATTCGGATATACGAGTGATACGGATGTGCTGCTGACCTATGACGAAGCGGCGTTCAATGAGATTTTGACAAAATATATGAAGACAGATATGTACTGCCGTGCCGATGATGTGATCGACAACATGGAGACATTTGCCCGGTTTGTCACCTATTATATGAGTAACGGTCTCGGGGGAGAAGTGGATATTGTAAATGAAGAAGTGGTACAATACCTTCTGTCTCATTTTCAGACACAGTACAGCCTGGGCGGAACCTGCGCACAGGGGGCGGCGGCGCTCGGGACAGTGGGAATGCCTCTGCTTGTACAGATTTCCGATAAATGTGAGAAAGTCTGTGAGCTGATGGACTATCCCGGACTGGAATGCGTCAGAGACGGAAAACCCGTCCCAATCCGGGAGATCGCAGAGGGTGAGCCGGTATATCATATTATCTTTTCCTATACAAAGGGGGATACGTTTCGGATCGGCGATACGGTTTATACGGTGCCCATATCAAACCGGCTGATTCTGGATTATGATACGATACATAAAGACATTGTGGTGGAAGAAGATTTTAAACGGTATATTGAGGAACATGCGCAGGACGTTATTTCCTATAATATTTCCGGCTTTAACGCCATAATCGATACGGAGCTGACGCTCAGGAGAATGGATGAACTCGGCCGGCATTACTGGGCGGTAAAAGAGAAAAATCCGCATTGCAAGATTTACTTTGAGAGCGCTCATTATCTGAGCCCGGATGTCAAGCACCTTGTTTATCGGGAAATTTCCCGCTATGTGAATGTAATGGGAATGAACGAGGAAGAACTGGTGGCCCACACAAAGGAATGCGGCGCGTCTCTGGATAACAGCAGCCTGCCGGATGTCCTCAAAGGGATGGAACTGTTGATCGAAAAGTATCAGGTCAACGGCATTATCCTGCATACAAAGGATTATTCCATGTATTATGGGGACGAGATGACGGAGACAAACATCGAAAAAGGACTGACGATGGGAAATCTGTTGTCCGGTACCAGAGCAAGAGTGGGGCATTACGGAAATCTGGATGAGATACGGGAAAGCCTGCAGTGCCCTCTGAGCGAGGTCGGGCTGGCATTTGCAAAGGAACTGGAGCAGATGAAGCTGGAGCGCAGCGCCTGCCTGGTGCCTTCTCGGTATATGGAGAAACCGGTGTGCACGATCGGCTTAGGTGATACATTCGTGGCCGGTGTCCAGTTCGGATTTATCCGATAATTGAAAATAAAGGTAAGGTATGGTGGAACTATGGGATATACGATGGGAATTGACCTGGGGACTTCGAGTCTGAAAACGGTGATTATTGACGAGAGCGGCGCTTTGCAGGCCGTGGCGTCAAAAGATTATCAGTTCCAGTCCCCGTGTAACAATTATGCGGAGCATGACCCGGAAGAGTGGTGGGAGGCATGCGTCAGCACGATCAGGAAAACAGTCGCGGAAAGCGGCATCAGGCCGGAGGAGATAAAAGGAATCAGCTTTTCCGGGCAGATGCACGGCGTTGTTGTCCTCGATCAGAACGGTAACAGTATCCGTCCGGCAATTCTGCACTGTGATGCAAGAAGCGGCAGGCAGGTGGAAGAGCTGAAAGCGCTTTTCGGGATGGAACAGATCCGGGAATTTATGATGAACCCTGTGTACACCGGTTTTCTTTTGCCGTCCCTTTTGTGGATCAGAGAAAATGAGCCGGGTAATTATGATAAGATCAGACACGTTTTTCTGCCGAAGGATTATCTGACCTATAAGCTGACCGGGCTGATTGCCACGGACTACTCCGATGCATCGGCTACGCTGGCTTTTGATATGCGGAAGATGGGCTGGTCGGAGGAAATCCTGAGCCGGGCACAGATCCCTGCGGCATGGTTTCCGCAGTGCCATGAAACGGGTCAGGTGATCGGAACGCTCACGACGGATGCCGCAAAGGAGACCGGGCTTTTGACCGGTACGGTGGTTGTTGCGGGCGGCGGCGATCAGGTGATGCAGGGAATCGGAAGCGGTATCATAGAAATCGGTCAGGCTTCCGCCAATATCGGAACGAGCGGGCAGGTGTCATTTCAGAGTGAACAGCCGCTGCTGAATCCGGATCTGAATACGAATACATTTATGGGATACAAGAAAAACCGCTGGATCGTGATGGGTGCGATTATGAATGCGGGGCTGTGCTATAAATGGTTCAACAGTCTTTTCCCCAGGACAGATTATGAGGAGATGAACCGGAGAATCAGCGAGGTAGGACCGGGAAGTGGGGGTGTGATCTTCCTTCCGTATCTGAACGGAGAGCGTACACCGCATTTGGACCCTGATCTCAGCGCTTCCTTTATTGGAATCAATTTGCGGACCGGAAAGGCGGAGCTGGCAAGAGCGGTCATGGAAGGTGTCAGCTATGCCCTGTATCAGTGTATCGAACTGTGCGGAAGCTTGGGACTGAAAGCGGATATGATGGTTGCATCGGGCGGCGGCGCGCGGAGTATGCCGTGGCTGCAGATGCAGGCGGATATTTATAATGTCCCGTTGAAAGTGGCTGCGATCGAAGAACAGGCTGGACTGGGTGCTGCCATAGCGGCGGGCGTAGGAGCCGGGGTCTATAAAAATATCAATGAGGGGTGTAAGACGGTTGTAAGGTATAAAGATCTGGAAGTTTATCCGGACAGGCATGCACACGATCTGTATATGGAATATTATCAGCTCTTTAAGGATGCATTCGGTGGCTGCCGCGATACGTTACACAGGCTTACAGTTTTGGGGAGAAAGAACGGGAAAGGAGAAGGAGAGAGTGACGGATAATAGTGCTTATATTCTGAATTGCGAAGGAATCTCGAAAGCATTCGGCGGAACACAGGCTTTGAAAGACGTACAGCTTCATGTCAAAGCCGGTGAGGTGCATGCTCTTCTGGGAGAGAACGGCGCAGGAAAATCCACGCTGATGAAGATTGTAATCGGTCTGATCAGACAGGATGAGGGAAGCATGGAGTTTGAGGGGAAACCTTATCAGGCAAACGGGCCGGTTGACGCTTTGAATTCCGGTATTTCCATGATTCACCAGGAACTGAACCCGGAGCCGTATCTGACGGTTGCCGAAAGCATTTTCCTGAAAAGGGAGAGCACAAAGGGATTTCTTCTGGACAAGAAGACACAGAATGAAAAATGTGAGGAACTATTGCGGAAGTTTGATGTTCCTTATAATGCAAAGACAATGATGAAAGATCTGACGCTGGCGCAGATACAGATGGTGGAGATCATCAAAGCGGTTTCCTGTGATGCCAGACTGATTATTATGGATGAGCCGACTTCCTCGCTGGACAGTACGGAGACGGATCACCTGTTTGATACCATTCGGGATTTGAAATCAAAAGGCGTTGCCATTATTTATATTTCTCACAGAATGGAAGAAATTTTTGAAATCTGCGATCACGTTTCCGTATTCCGGAACGGTACCTATGTCGATACCAAATCCATGGAGGGCGTAACGCGCGAAGAACTGATCTCCATGATGGTAGGCCGGGAAGTTAAGAGTGTATTCCCGAAAGTGGACTGCGAGATCGGAGAAACCGTATTCAAGGTAGAAAACCTGTGCGGCGGCGGCTTTGAAAACGTAAGTTTTGAAGTACATAAAGGCGAAATATTGGGACTGTCCGGTCTGGTCGGTTCCGGGCGCAGTGAAACTGTGCGTGCAATCTTCGGTTTGGACCCCGTGACATCCGGAAAAATGTATCTGGACGGCCAGGAGATTACCAATAAGAATACGAGAGCGGCCATTAAAAAAGGTATCTGTATGGTAAACGAGGACAGAAAGAAATACGGTCTGTGCCTGCTGCGTTCCATCCGGGAAAATGTTTCCCTGCCCAATCTTCCCGAAAAACAAAAAGGGCTTGTTCTGAATCAGAGACGGGAAAAACAGGAAGTGGAAGACGTTTCGAAAAAGCTTACCGTCAAGTGTGCAAGTATCGAACACAACGGATTTTCCCTGAGCGGCGGCAATCAGCAGAAAGTGGTTCTGGCAAAATGGATTATGGCCAATCCCAAGGTACTGATCCTGGATGAACCGACGCGAGGCGTGGATGTCGGTGCAAAATCAGAGATTCATGCGCTGATGTGCGAGTTCGCGGCAAAAGGCATGGCGGTTATTATGATTTCTTCGGAGCTGCCGGAAGTTATGGGCATGAGTGACAGAATTCTCGTCTATCATGAAGGAAAAATCAACGGCGAGGTCAGCAGGGAAGAGATAATGAACGGAACCGTAACACAGAAAGAAATTCTTGAAGTAGCTTTCGGGCAGAAGAGAGGGAGGAAGTAAACAGATGGCAAATTCGAATCATAAATCCAAAAATCAAGATGCGCTTCGTATGTTTATGGGAAAATACGGTATTGGTGTGATACTGTTCTTCATGCTTATTATCATTTCCATTATGAAGCCAAGATTTATCTATCCCAGTAATGTATTAAATATTCTGACACAGATTTCCGTAAACTGCCTGATCGCATACGGCATGTGTCTGGCAATCACGACCGGCGGTATCGATCTTTCGGTTGGTTCCCAGCTTGCACTTGTAAGCTGTCTTCTGGGACAGTTCATTGTGAATATGAACATGAACGTTTTCCTGGCATGTATCCTGGCAGCGCTGGCAGCCGCTTTCCTGGGATTTGTCAACGGCTTCCTGATTGCAAAGTTTGATATGTTCCCCTTTGTGGTAACGCTGGCCACGCAGCTTGTCATTCGAAGCATGGCGCAGATTATCAGCGACGGTAAGGGACTTTCCATGGCGATGCCCGAATTTAAAGCGATCTATTCCGGTACGCTTTTCGGGATTCCGCTTCCGATCATATATATGATTATTATTTCGATTGTTATGTATATCGTTTTGCACTGGACGAAATTCGGCCGTTACGTGTTTGCGGTCGGCGGCAATGTTCATGCGGCAATCGCTTCCGGTGTCAGCGTATTCTGGACCAAGACAATGTGCTACACAATCAGCGGTCTGCTGGCAGGTCTGGCGGGTATCATTTTCTCCAGCAAGACAGGTTCCGCGCAGTCCAATATCGGTGTGGGTTATGAGACAGATGCGGTTGCTGCCTGCGTACTGGGGGGCACTTCCTTTGCAGGCGGTATTGCGACAGCGCCCGGCGTACTGCTCGGTGCAATTATTATCGGCTGTATCTACAACGGCATGAACTTCTTAAATATCGGCAGCTACTATCAGTATATGACAAAAGGCATCATTATCATCTTTGCGGTACTGCTGGATATGGTTATCAATAAGAAGGGCAATTAATATGGAATAACCTGGAGCAATCCGGTTATTTATAAACTATTCACCAAGATGGAGGGTAAAAGATGATGAAAAAAGTTATTGCAACACTGATGACTGCGGCTATGGCCATGAGTCTCGTGGCTTGCGGCGGCGGCGGAAGCGCGGAAGCTCCGGCACAGGATGCGGCTCCGGCACAGGAAGCAGCGGCAGACGATGCGGCTCCGGCAGACGACGCGGCTCCGGCAGACGATGCTGCAGCGGATGCTTCGGCGGCAGGCGGCGATCTGAACGGCGACGGAAAGATTATCGTAGGTTATATTTCCAAAAATACGGTGGATGTATTCCATGCACAGATCAACGGCGCAGCAGAAGAAAAACTGAACGCTCTGAAAGACGAAGGCGTGATCGATGACTGGACAGGTATTCTGGATGGTAATACCGACGCAGCAAAGCAGTGCGACCTTGCACAGGACTGCATCAACTACAACTGTGACTATGTAATCATTCTGCCTGCTGAATCCACAGCAAGTGACCCGGCTGTTACATCTCTGAGCGAAGCAGGTATCGGCGTTATCGTTGTAAACTCCAAGACAGACAGCACGGATTCTCTGGCTCTTACGTACTGCGGTTCTGACGACGTATTCGCAGGCGAGCTGATGGGACAGTATGTACAGGAGCAGGTTCCGGACGGCGGCGTATATGTTCACTGCCAGGGTATTATCGGTAACTCCGCACAGCAGCAGAGAGGCGAAGGCATCATGAATACGGTTGGCGCTGATTCCAACTGGACACTGGCTGCTGACGTTCCCTGCGATTGGGACCCGAGCAAGGCGGTAAACGCAGTTGACGATTATCTTGCACAGTATGGCGATGATCTGAAAGCTGTTATCTGTGACAACGACGATATGTCTTCCGCAGCACAGACAGAGTGTAATGCAAAGGGCAGAGAAGACATCGTATGTATCGGTGTTGACGGAAACCAGGGACCTCTTCAGATGGTTAAAGACGGCGCACTCGGCGCAACCGTTCTGCAGGATGGCGCAGGCCAGGTACTTGCAGGTATCGACGCTGTAGTGAAATCCGTAAACGGCGAGACAGTAGAGAAAGAATACAGCATTCCTTTCGTACTGGTAACAGCTGACAACGTAGACGAATATCTGAAATAATTCCGCGCAGGAACTGTAAAAAGGGCTTTCGTGCCGCCCCGGTGAAAACCGGGCGGCGCCGGCCCTTTTTTCGCAGAAAGTTATATAACAGGAGGTATGGATTCTTGAAAAAAATTTTAAATGCAGATGTATCAAATGTCGTGGAAGAAATGCTGCTCGGCTATCTTTCTGCTTATAAGCGCTTCTATAAGCGGGTAGGCGATTACAATGCGATTATGTACCGGGGGCACAGAAAGGATAAAGTAGCGCTTGTGATCGGAGGCGGAACGGGGCATGAGCCGATGTTTTCCGGCTTTTGCGGCGCGGGACTGGCGGACGGCGTAGCCTGCGGCAATATCTGCGCATCGCCCAATCCGGAGCTTGTCCGGGCGGCAGGTGCGGCCGTAGATCAGGGCAGAGGGGTTTTGTTTGTCTATGGCTGTTATGCAGGGGATAATCTGAACTTTGACATGGGAGAGGAACTTCTGCAGGCGGAAGGGATCCGGACGGCGCATGTCCGGGTGTGGGACGATCTGGCTTCCGCGCCCAGAGAACGGATCAGTGACAGGAGAGGAATTGCCGGCGATGTCTTTGTGATTAAGATTGCGGGCGCTGCCTGTGACGCAGGACTTGATCTGGAGGAAGTGGTGCGGATCACGGAGAAGGCGAGAGATTGTCTGAACACAATCGGCGTTGCCACTTATCCGGGTACACTGCCGGGCAATGACAAACCGACTTTCGAGCTGGGCGAGGATGAGATGGAGTTTGGCATGGGCATCCATGGTGAGCCGGGGATCGAGCGGACGAAAATGCAGACGGCGGAGCAGATGGTTGACAGGATGTACCGCGAATTAAAGGAAGAAATGCATCTGCAGGAAGGGGACGAGATCGCGGTTCTGGTGAACGGCCTCGGTTCTACGCCGCTGTTGGAGCTGAATCTGGTCTACTATGATTTATATCAACATCTGAAAAAAGACGGCATTGTCGTATATGACAGTGAGATCAAGACATATTGCACCAGCATGGAAATGGGCGGATTTTCGATTTCGATTCTGAAACTGGATGAAGAACTCAAACGGTATTATGACATGCCGTGCTATTCTCCGTATTATGCAAAGGGGAGCTATGCGGGCGGCGATACGGGCGGCGATACGGGCGGAACGGACGATCCGGAGGAAGAAGACTTTACGGCGGCGGATGCGGGCATGGAAAATGCAGCCATTGTCAGAAGCCGGGACGGGGTTCTCTCCGAACTAAGCGGTGAGGACGTACGCAATATGCTGCTTTATATTGCGGACAAGATTATCGCGAAAAAACCGTATCTGACCGAGATTGACAGCGCCATCGGTGACGGTGACCATGGTATCGGCATGGCGGGCGGTATGCGGAAGGTAAAGAAAAAACTGCTTACCATGCAGGGAGAAGAGAATGTCTATAAGCTTTTCGAGACAGCCGGAACGGAAATGCTGATGTCGATGGGCGGCGCATCCGGTGTTATCTTCGGCAGCCTGTATCTGGCGGGCGCTAAGGGGGCAGAGGCACGGACGGCGATCGGCGCGGCGGATCTCGCGGGAATGGAACGCAAGAGCCTGTCGGCCATTCAGGAGCGCGGCAAGGCCGAAAAAGGCGACAAGACGATGGTGGATGCACTGCTGCCGGCGGTTGAAGCGCTGGAGGCAAACAGAGACGCTTCGCTGCTGGATGCACTGAAAGCCGCGGAGGCCGCAGCGCTGCAGGGCGTGGAAGACACAAAGAATTATGTGGCGAAGTTTGGTCGTGCGAAGTCATTGCTGGATCGGGCGATCGGCCATCAGGATGCGGGTGCTACGTCGGTATGGCTGATATTCCAGGGGATGCGTGAGTTTGTGGAAGACCAGATGGAAAACTTTTAGGAGAATAAAGCGGTTATGAAAAAATTATATTTTGGAAGCAATCTGAAAATGTATAAGACCATACGGGAGACGACGGAATATCTGATTTCTCTGGCTTCTCTGACCGGCGATATTAGCCGTGAGGAGATCGAGCTGTTTATCATCCCTTCCTATACCTCTCTGGAGCGGGCTTCGGCGGCGATCGATCATAATCTGATTAAACTGGGCGCACAGAATATGTGCTGGGAAGAACAGGGGCAGTTTACCGGCGAGATCTCTCCGCTGATGCTGCAGGAGGCCGGTCTTGACCTCGTTATGATCGGGCATTCCGAGAGACGCCATGTTTTTCGGGAGACGGATGAGGAGGAAAACAGGAAAGTGAAATGCGCGCTGGAACACGGCTTTACCGCGCTGTTATGCATCGGCGAAACCGCAGAGGACAAAAAGTACGGCGCAGGACCGGAAGTACTGCGCATGCAGTTGAAAAAAGGCTTTTATGAAGTGGATCCCTCCCATATCGGCAAGATCTGGGTTGCCTATGAACCGGTCTGGTCCATCGGTGTAAGCGGAACCCCCGCATCTGCCGATTATGCGGAAAAGATGCACAAAGAAATCAAACAGTGCCTGTTGGAACTCTTTCCTGAGCAGGGGGCCGGGATTCCCGTTTTATACGGCGGCAGCGTAAACCCCGGCAACGCGGAAGAACTGATTGTACAGCCTTCCATAGACGGGCTTTTTGTCGGGCGTGCGGCATGGCAGGCGGATAAGTTTAATACACTCATTCGAAGCGCCATGAAGGCGGCCGGAAGATAAGATGTGAGAAATGTGAAAGACTGATATACGGCAGCCTGTCTGGCCGCCGTATATCAGTCTTTGCATTTCTGCGAATATTTTTCGCGGTATTTTGTTGAATCTTCCGAAACTTATTTGCTGTGCTCTTTGTCATATGCGACAAAGGCGTCCACCTTGGGCTGTGAAGCGCATCCCGGTACGAATTCGTTGGTCAGGAAAGCGTCGACGAGTTTTTCCCGCACTTTGCCCCCGGTTGTAAATGCGCCCATGCATGCGATATTGGCATCGTTGCTGAGGCGGGCTCTCTCTGCGGAGTATACGTCGGATAAAAGGGCCGCATATGCACCGCTCACTTTATTGGCGGCGATGGAAACACCGATTCCGGTGCCGCAGATCAGGATGCCTCTGTCGTATTCTTTGGAAGCGACAGCTTCGGCAACTTTGATCGCCGTATTGGCATAGATCGGATCGTCACTGCCAAAATCCGTGATCTCACCGTAATTTTTCTGTTCCATATATTTTATCAGTTCTTCTTTTGCTTCCTGCGCGTTGGGATCGCAGCCGATTGCAATTTTCATATTGATTATTCTCCTTATTTCCCGGCAGGCACTTCGGGATTGTTGTTTGCAAAGTTCTGTAAGATGACAAGAGGGCTGTAGGTACTGGTGTTCACGATCTTGATTCCCTTCTTTGCAGCGGATTCGGAAACGAAGAATTCATCTGCGGTCAGGTCATCGTAGCGTACCAGTTCGGGCGCTTCGCACTCAAATACGCCGAAGGTGCCGTGTCCCTGTACGACAACGGCGCAGTAGCATGCCTGATCTGTCAGGGTAACGGATGCGCCGGGTTCAACGGTTACTTCCTTGGCGGCAACCCATTCATTGGCATAGGCAACCCACTGTTCGAAAAGACCCTTCTGTGTTTCCGGCAGCGGCTTCGGTGCGCGGAAGTAGGTTTCTTTGTAGTCGGGTCTTGTGCTTTCTTCCCAGTCGATCTGTGCGAAGATTGCGTTCAGGTCGTCTTTTTCTTCCTCCGGTGCACAGTCGGTCAGCATATTGTGCGGGTTAACCTCGCCCATCGTCACGTTTTCCATAATGGTGTTGACATCGCTGTTCCACTGCGGCTCGTAGGTAACGAGAGAAGCCGGAGCGTGGATTACGCCTGCAGGCGTATACCAGCCGGTGCCGAGCTGGATGCGGTAAGCTCTGGACAGCTCGGTAATGCGGGTATCTTTGATGTCATAATCTTTCAGACACTGCATAACTTCTTCCTTGGTTGTGGAAGGATCAAAGCCGAAATAGGTAAGGGGCATTCTTCCGAGATAGCCGCTGTTATACTGACGGGGGAAGAAATATGCTTCCGGTTTGCCGTGAAGGCCGATTTTGTTTGCCTGTTCTTCTTTCAGGTGAAGATGGTGGAAGAGCGGCTTGTCATAGTCATATAACTTGGCAAATGTAGGCCATGTCCCGTATTTCTCCATCAGGGAATCGCCCACCAGCTCTGCGCCCAGTTCTTCCACATAATCGGCGAAGAGCGCTTTTGCCTTGGTAGCCGCATCTTCGATGACGAAGCTCATACCTTCGGTGGGGCCTGTCTTGGGGCCGTTTAACGCTTTGGCGAGGGAGCCGAGCCAGCGCTCGCAGATGCCGCCGCGGTCCATACCCAGAGCAAAGTAGTCATCGGGATGAAGACGCAGCCTTCTGCCGGGTTCATTGAATCCGCGGGGAACCCATGTGGGTGCGAGATGCAGCACTCCTTCGCCTTCTGCAAAAATTTTTCTGATCGTTTCTTTTGACATGATAACGCCTCCTTAATTTTTTTATATCGTTTTTATGTAAGCTTTATAACCCTGATGATACGGTGTCAGGCTTCTTTCCAGGAATCCTGATTGTCGTGGAACCGGACGGTCATGCGGTTTTGGATCGTCTGTCCGGGATTGATATATGTCATGCGGTTTTCTTTTTCGAGCTGTGCCCTTCCTTCCAGATAGTTGTTACCCGGTTCCAGGCCGAGGACATAGTCCTTTTCCCCCATCATTTTCCATTCGCACATCAGCGGGAGAACGGAAGGATCAAAGTGGATGGAGAGTCCCTTTTCGATTGTCGGATTGTAAATCTTGGCAACCGCCTCTTTGGAGTCAAAGGAGTGATAGAAACACTGCTCTGCAAAGTTGGGAATGGGGGCGGACATTTCGCGCCATTTGTCCATGCCTGCTTTCGCCTCTTCATTGCGGGGCTTTACCTCCGAGGAGGAGATGTCCACCATGGAAGTTTCGCTTAAAAGCGGGTATCCCAGATTGATATGATAGAGAAGCAGGAACGGAGACGGTGCGCTCCCCATGTTTGTGTATGTATCATCGATGTGCATTTCATTGGAACCGTAAGCGCAGGTGTAAGTACGGTCCAGACGAATCTTCTGGTTGAAGATGCAGGCGTCCATAATTCTGGCCTGTACTTTGATTTCTCCTTCGTCGCTGATGTCCCAGGAAACCCGTTCCGCGGGAATGTGGGAGATGGTTCCGTGGAGTCCGTATGCCTCCCCGTCGTATTCCGAAGGCGCGCCGATGGAGGCAAGCCCGCAGGTGGTCAGGAAACCACAGGTAAAGGAGTGCAGGAATTTAAGCTGTTTTTCATTGTAATACGCAGGTGCGACATAGCCACAGGGGGAAAAGTACGACATATTGATCCCCTGAAAGGAAAGTCTGGAAATATCTGCGGCGCGGTCCGCACTGACGGTAAATTCAATGCCGCTGCCGTTGTTTACCTGGAAAAGCCGCATATTGTCGCCTTTTCCGCCGACCAGCCGGTGTTCTTCCACACGGTAGAGCTGGCTTTCGTGTCCGAAATAGTTTCTGTTCATTGTAACCCCTTCTTTCCGGTAAAATATAAGATTTACCATATCGTTCGATATGTTATAATTATATATGAAACGGAAGAACAAAGCAATAAATATTCTGCTCGATACGAAAAAAAATTTTATGTAGGAAATAAAATTTGAAGAATTTTGCGAAAAAATGAAGATAAAACGGAAAAAGGCTTGACAGAAATGAAGAAAAATTTTATCATATTCATTAAGAGCATAAGCATAACATACAAATCAGGAGGGTAAAATTATGTTAATGAACATGGCTGATTTATTGGCGGTAGCTAATAAAGAAAATTTTGCAGTACCGGCGTTCAACGTTGGAACCGGACAGTTCTTAAAAGCAATTATTGAAGTCTGTGAAGAAAAGAAGTCCCCGGTTATTTTGGCAATCCATCCCAGTGAGCTGGCGTTCCAGGGCGATGCATTTGCCGCACAGGTAATCAAAGCGGCTAATGACACAAGAGTTCCCTGCGTTATCCATCTGGATCACGGCGAGGGATATGACAAGATTGAAAGAGCAATCCGTGACGGCTTTACTTCTGTTATGATTGACGCTTCCCATTGCCCTTATGAGGAGAATGTTGCCATTGCGAAAAAAGTGGTTGCTTTTGCGCATCCTCTGGGTGTTTCCGTTGAAGCGGAACTGGGAACGATCGGTACGACCGACAATGACACGGAAAAGACAGGCAGCGTAGGTGAAATCATCTATACAAATCCGGACGATGCGAAGAAATTCGTGGAGGAAACCGGTGTTGACTGTCTGGCAATCGCGATCGGAACGGCACACGGTCTGTATCCGAAGGGATTCAAACCGGAACTGAAGCTGGATCTTCTGAAAGAGATCAAGGCAAAAGTAAATGTTCCGCTTGTACTGCACGGCGGTTCCGGCAATCCCGATGAAGAAATCGGAAAGGCCGTAAAACTGGGTATCAACAAGATCAACATTTCTTCCGATATTAAAGATCCTTTCTATCAGCAGCTGAGAAAGACACTGGCAGCCGATCCGAAAGTGAGAGAGCCCTTCGAGCTTTATCTGGAAGCGATCGAAGCTTCCAAAGCAGTTATGCGCCAGAAGATCGATCTGTTTGATTCCGCAGACAAGATGCAGTATTACAGACTGTAATATTGTTTTCGTAAATCTGCCGGATGCGGCGACGATTATGATGAGTAGAATTCAGACCTCCTTTTAAAAAGGGGGTCTGTTTTTGTAATCTGATCTGCCGCTATATTTATTTACACGTTTGCTGCGGCCGGTTCTCTCGCCCGATTGCAACGGCAGTGATAACATGCTATGATAATAACCATGGAACAGATTGCAGGATACAGCAAAAAGGAGAACGCAAATGGATGAAAATAAACTGAGACAGCGAAAAATGCGCCGATATGTATATCTGCTGGCCGGCGCTTATATTGTATATCAGGCAGTCAGCATGGTGCTCGATGTAAAACGGGGCGTAGTGATGGACAATCCTGCGCTGATTCTGGGCGGCGCTGCGGTGTTGGCGGCGGCAGGACTGGCGCTGGCCAGCGTTCAGATTTGGGCGCTGCGGCGGGAACGGAAAGAAGAGGCGGAGACGGAAGAGAAAGAGGCAACAGAGAAGGAGGATGCGTGAAATGAACCCGGGAAAAAACCGGAACG
>CAJUCC010000073.1 GCA_910585205.1 uncultured Lachnospiraceae bacterium | reverse complement strand
TTATGTTTGGATAAAATAACATAATATTTGCTTTTATTATACTATTAATTGGATAAAATTGCTATAAAAACTTTTTCGGCGTCAGGACAAACGCATGATAATTGACTTACAGGAAGTGGTAAGGTATACTCTAAACGAAGAGAAAACATACGAAAGGTACAGGGTGAAGGCAATGAAAAAACTGGAACAGCTCTATGAAGGAAAGGCAAAAAAAGTATTTAAAACAGAGGATCCGGACGTATTGATTGTTGACTACAAAGATGATGCCACCGCTTTCAACGGAGAGAAAAAGGGTACCATCGTAGGCAAGGGCGTGATTAATAACCGCATGACAAATCATGTGTTTCGGTTATTGGAAGAAAAAGGCGTTCCCACACATCTGATCGAGGAATTGAGTGACCGGGAAACAGCCGTGAAAAATGTGGAGATCGTTCCGCTGGAAGTTATTATCCGCAACGTGGCGGCGGGCAGTTTTTCCAAGCGTCTGGGTGTGCCGGAGGGGACACCGTTCCGGGAGCCGACCATAGAATTCAGTTATAAAAACGATGAACTGGGCGATCCGCTGATTAATTCCTATTTTGCGGTTGCGTTGGAACTGGCCACATGGGAAGAAATCGAGACAATCAAAAAATATGCGTTTCGGGTCAATGATGTGTTGAAAGAATATTTCCTGCAGGCCGATATGAAACTGATTGATTTTAAAATCGAATTCGGCCGTTATCATGGAGAGATTATTCTTGCGGATGAGACATCGCCGGATACGTGCCGTCTGTGGGATGTCCATACCAATGAAAAACTGGATAAGGACAGATTTCGCAGGGATCTGGGCAATGTGGAAGAAGCATATAACGAAGTATTCAAACGTCTGGGGTTATAAACGGGAATGACTGAAAAAGTGAACGTATTTACGGAGGACACGGACAAGCTGCGGGAAGAGTGCGGCGTGTTCGGAATGTATGATTTTGACGGCGGCAATGTGGCCTCTTCCATATATTATGGTCTGTACGCGCTGCAGCACCGGGGGCAGGAGAGCTGCGGCATTGCGGTCAGCGATACGGAAGGCCCTAATAAGATTCTGAGCTTCAGAGACATGGGACTTTTGAATGAGGCTTTTACACCGGAAACGCTGGAGCGCCTGGAAGGCGATATTGGCGTGGGGCATGTGCGGTATTCCACGGCGGGAAGCTCCACGCGGGAAAATGCGCAGCCGCTTGTGCTGAATTATGTAAAGGGAACGCTCGGTCTTGCCCATAACGGCAATCTGGTCAATGCGCCGGAGCTGCGGCGGGAACTGGAATATACCGGTGCGATCTTTCAGACGACGATCGACTCGGAAGTGATTGCCTACCATATCGCCAGAGAACGTCTGAATTCCAAATCCGTGGAGGAGGCGGTGGGGCGCGCTATGAAAAAGATCAAAGGCGCGTATTCCCTGATCGTTATGTCCCCCCGGAAACTGATCGGCGCGCGCGACCCGTTTGGGTTCCGGCCGCTCTGCATCGGCAGACGGGACAATGCCTACGTGCTGGCATCGGAAACCTGTGCACTGGATACGATCGGCGCAAAATTTATCCGGGATGTGGAGCCGGGGGAGATCGTAACCATTTCCCCGGAGCGGGGGATCGAATCCGACAAAAGCCTGTGTATCCCGGCGGAAAAACATGCCAGATGCGTTTTTGAATACATTTATTTCGCAAGACCGGACAGCTACGTGGACGGTTTCAGCGTGTATAATTCCCGGATACTGGCGGGAAAGTTTCTGGCGATTGACTCCCCGGTGGACGCCGATCTGGTCGTGGGCGTGCCGGAGTCGGGAAACTGTGCGGCCATGGGATATGCCATGCAGTCAGGTATCCCCTACGGACAGGCATTTGTAAAAAATACATATGTCGGCCGGACATTTATCAAACCCAAACAAAAAAGCCGGGAGAGCAGTGTACAGGTAAAACTGAACGCACTGCGGGAGGTCGTGGCCGGGAAACGGATTATTATGATCGACGATTCCATTGTCCGCGGGACGACGTCGGACCGGATTGTGCGCATGCTGCGGGAGGCGGGAGCGAAGGAAGTGCATATGCGCGTCGGTGCGCCGCCCTTTCTCTGGCCGTGCTATTTCGGCACGGATATACCGGCGAGAGAGCAGTTGATTGCCCATAATAAAACGACGGAAGAGATCAGTGCGATTATCGGCACCGATTCTCTGGCGTACCTGCGCCTGGAACGCCTGTCCGAGATTGCCAATGGCCTTGGCATCTGTAAGGGCTGCTTTACCGGGGAATATCCCCTTGAACCGCCCCAGGAGGACATCCGGGGTGATTTTGAGCGATAAGCGCGATCCGCATGCAAGCACGGGCCGTGTCGCGCTGATCGCCGCAGCGGCATAAGAGATCAGCAGAGATTAAAAAGGGAGAATTTCATGAATACAGACCGATATAACAGTCCTCTTTCGGAGCGGTATGCCAGCAAAGAGATGCAGTATATCTTTTCCCCGGATATGAAGTTTCGGACGTGGCGCAGGCTTTGGATTGCGCTGGCGGAGACGGAGAAGGAGCTTGGGCTGCCGATTACGGACGAGCAGATCGCGGAGCTGAAAGCTCATGCGCAGGAGATTAATTATGACGTGGCGCGGGAGCGGGAAAAGGAAGTGCGCCATGATGTTATGAGCCATGTGTATGCCTATGGCGTACAGTGCCCGAAAGCAAAAGGGATTATCCATTTGGGCGCCACATCATGCTATGTGGGAGACAATACGGATATTATTGTGATGACACAGGCGCTGAAGCTGGTCAAGAAAAAGCTGGTCAACGTGCTGAATGAGCTGGCGGCTTTTGCGGAAAAATACAAGGATCTGCCGACGCTGGCCTTCACCCATTTTCAGCCGGCGCAGCCGACGACAGTCGGCAAGCGGGCGACACTGTGGATGCAGGAGTTTTGTCTGGATCTGGAAGATCTGGACCATGTGCTCGGCGGCATGAAACTGCTCGGTTCCAAGGGGACGACGGGGACACAGGCGTCGTTTCTGGAGCTGTTTAACGGCGATCAGGCGACGATTGACAAAATCGATCCCATGATTGCGGAAAAGATGGGCTTTGCACAGTGCTATCCGGTATCGGGGCAGACTTATTCCCGTAAGGTGGATACCCGGGTGGCCAATGTACTGGCCGGCATTGCCGCCAGCGCCCATAAGATGAGCAATGACATCCGGCTTCTGCAGCATTTGAAAGAGGTGGAGGAGCCGTTTGAAAAGAGCCAGATCGGATCTTCGGCGATGGCATATAAGAGAAATCCCATGCGGAGTGAGCGGATCGCTTCCCTGAGCCGCTATGTGATGATTGATGCTCTGAATCCGGCGATTACGTCGGCAACCCAGTGGTTTGAACGCACATTGGACGATTCCGCAAACAAGCGGCTGTCCATCCCGGAAGGATTCCTGGCGACGGACGGCATACTGGATCTGTGTCTGAATGTGGTGGATGGTCTGGTTGTCTATCCGAAGGTGATCGAAAAGCGGCTGCGCAGTGAGCTGCCTTTTATGGCGACGGAAAATATTATGATGGATGCGGTGAAGGCGGGCGGCGACCGGCAGGAACTGCATGAAAAAATCCGCACGCTTTCCATGGAGGCCGGCAGAAACGTCAAAGCCGAAGGCGGTGAGAACAATCTGCTGGAGCTGATTGCGGCCGACGGTGCGTTCCGTATGACGCTGGAAGAACTGCAGGAGACGATGGAGCCGTCCCGGTATGTGGGACGTTCGACAGAGCAGACGGAAGCGTTTCTGCGGCAGGTGATCGCACCGATTCTGGCAGAGAATAAAGACCTGCTCGGAATGAAAGCGGAAATCAATGTGTAAGGAGAAAGAAAAATGGAACGATTGTTGACAGGACTTCAGCCGAGCGGTACGCTGACGATCGGAAATTACTGCGGCGGAATCAATCAGATCTGCAAATATCAGGAAACATACGAAACCTTTCTGTTTGTCCCGGATATGCATGCGATTACCGTGCCGCAGGATCCGGAGCAGCTTCATAAAAATATCAGACAGGCAGTCGGCCTGTATCTTGCCTGCGGTGTGGATGCGTCCCTGGACAATATGCATATTTATATTCAGTCCGAGAACCCGTATCATGCGAATCTTTCGTGGATACTGGAATGCCATTCGTATTATGGGGAGCTGGCGAGAATGCATCAGTTTAAGATGAAATCCAAAAATAACGAGAGCTTTACGGCCGGACTGGTGACATATCCGGTTTTGATGGCGGCGGATATTCTGCTGTATGATGCGAAATATGTTCCGACGGGCGTCGATCAGAAACAGCATGTGGAGCTGGCGCGCAATCTGGCGGAGCGGATGAACTCCCGCTATCAGGAAGAATGCTTTGTCGTTCCCGAGCCGATGATTCCGGAAGTGGGCGCGAAAATCCGCGATTTGGCGAATCCGCTCAATAAGATGAGCAAATCCGCGGACAATCCGAAGGCTTCCGTATTTTTGATGGACACGCCGGAAGAAATCAAAAAGAAAATTATGCGCGCCACGACGGACAGCGACGGGAAAATCGCTTTTGACGAAGAAAATAAGCCCGGCGTTTCCAATCTGCTCACGATTTATTCCGTTTTTGCGGGTGTCAGTCTGGACGATACCGTTGCCAGATTTGACGGCGGCGGTTATGGCGATCTGAAGAAGGCGGTTGCGGAAGTGCT
This sequence comes from uncultured Lachnospiraceae bacterium, assembly GCA_910585205.1. Lineage (GTDB taxonomy): Bacteria > Bacillota > Clostridia > Lachnospirales > Lachnospiraceae > VSOB01. The sequence goes on along the minus strand of CAJUCC010000073.1, from coordinate 36,456 downwards.
GGCGGAACGGCTCACGGTATTTCAGGATAAATATGCGGAAATCATGAAGTCCGGCATTGTGGACGATGCGCTGGACAGAGGCGGGGAATATGCCCGGCAGATTGCCGCCGAAAAATATGAAAAGATTCGAAAGATCGTTGGATTCGGCCGGATTTAACGGATGATTTTCTCCGATTCTGTACACAATAATTCCAAAAATATGTGGAAAGTGAGTACAGAATATGGAGCACAATCAGATACAGACGAAAAAAGCAAGAAGTATGAAGACAATGGACGGCAATCAGGCCGCGGCTCTCGCGGCCTATGCCTACAGTGACGTGGCGGCCATTTATCCGATTACACCTTCTTCCACAATGGCGGAATGGATGGATGAATGGGCGGCGCGGGGAGAGAACAATATGTTCGGCAGACCCGTAACGGTATCGACGATGCAGTCGGAAGCCGGTGCGGCAGGCGCCGTACACGGTTCTCTGACAGCCGGTGCGCTGACCTCCACGTTCACGGCCTCGCAGGGGCTTCTCCTGATGATTCCCAACTTATATAAAATTGCCGGGGAAGGACTTCCCGGTGTTTTTCACGTGGCGGCCCGCAGCATCGCCACACATGCGCTGTCGATTTTCGGCGATCACTCCGATGTCTATGCCTGCCGGCAGACCGGGGTGGCGATTCTGGCGACGAGCAGTGTGCAGGAGGTGATGGATCTGGCGCCGGTGGCACATATCGCGGCGCTGCAGGGCAGTACGCCGTTTCTGCACTTTTTCGACGGTTTCCGCACTTCGCATGAAGTGCAGAAAATCGCCGTGTGGGACCGGGCGGATTACGAAGAACTGATGGACCGCGGGGCGCTGGCAGCGTTCCGGGAGCGGGCGCTGAATCCGACGCACGGCAGACAGATGGGATCGGCCCAGAACCCGGACGTGTTTTTCCAGTACCGGGAGGCGGCCAATCCGCGCTATGAGAAATTACCGGGGATTGTGGAGGCATTGCTTCGCAAAATCAGCGAAAAAACAGGCACCCCGTACGAGCTGTTTCAGTATTACGGCGACCCGGAGGCAGAACATGTGATCGTAGCCATGGGAAGTGTCTGCCAGACAATCGAAGAAGTGGTGGATGCGGAGAACCACAGCGGACGCCGGTGCGGCCTTATCAAGGTACGTCTTTACCGCCCGTTCGACCGGGGACATTTGCTGGAGGCGATCCCGAAAACCGTGGAAAAGATTACGGTGCTGGACCGCACCAAGGAGGCGGGCAGCATCGGAGAACCGCTGTATCTGGATGTGCTCGGCGCGCTGCGCGGCAGTTATTTTCAGGATATTCCCGTCTTTTCCGGCAGATACGGTCTGGCCTCCAAAGATACGACGCCGGCTCAGATTCACGCGGTGTTTGACAATGAGACAAAAGAGCGGTTTACGATCGGCATTGAGGATGATGTGACACATACGTCACTTCCGGTAACGGAATTTTCCGTTGCGCATAAAGATGTCGTATGCTGCAAATTCTGGGGCCTGGGAGGCGACGGCACGGTCGGAGCCAATAAATCTTCCGTCAAGATTATCGGCAACAATACGGATCTGTACGCACAGGCATACTTTGCCTATGATTCCAAGAAGTCGCGGGGGCTTACCGTGTCGCATCTGCGCTTTGGGCCGGATCCGATCCGCTCGGCGTACCTGATCGGAAGATCGGATTTTACCGCATGTCACAATCATGTGTATCTGCATAAGTATCATATTGTGGAAGAAATCAAAGACGGCGGAACGTTTCTGCTGAACTGCCCGTACGAGGGTGAAGCGTTGGAACGCTTTCTGCCGGGACAGGTGAAGCGGTATTTGGCGGAGCATCACATCCGGTTTTTTGTGATCGACGGGATCCGCATCGGCAAGGAAATCGGACTGAATAATAAGATCAATACGATACTGCAGGCGGCGTTTTTTAAACTATCGGGCATTATTTCCCCGGAACGGGCGCTGGAACTGATGAAAAATGCCGCCAGAGCGGCTTATGAGCGCAAAGGCGACAAAATTGTTGCCATGAACTATCAGGCCATTGAACGCGGTATGCAGGAAGTCAGGGAAGTGGAAGTCAAAGCGCAGTGGAAGGCGGCGGCCGACGAACCTCTGGATGAAGATCTGCTCCCCGATCGTGAGGAAGTAAAGCGTTTCGTCTGCCGGATTCAAAAGCCGGTGGATGTGCAGGAAGGCGATAAACTTCCCGTTTCTGCATTTACGGATATTGCCGACGGTTCCGTCCCCTCCGGTACGGCGGCTCATGAACGGCGGAATGTGGCGACGGAGATACCGGTCTGGAAACCGGAAAACTGTATTCAGTGTAACCGCTGTTCCTTTGTCTGCCCGCATGCGGTAATCCGCCCTGCCGTGATGGATGAAACGGAAGCGGCCGGCGCGCCGCAGGGAATGCCGATGCTCTCCGTCACCGGCGCGCCGCAGTATCGGGTGTCCATGATTATTTCCGAGGAAGACTGTACCGGCTGCGGTTCCTGCGCCGCCGTCTGTCCCGGCAAACAGGGTGAGAAGGCGCTGGAAATGTGTCCGGTACACGAACATGCCGAGCGCCAGCAGTATTTTGACTATGGAAAATCTCTGCCGGAAAAAGAGGAACTTGTGGAGAAGTTCGGTATCGGCACCGTAAAGGGCAGCCAGTATAAAAAGCCGTATCTGGAATTTCACGGCGCCTGTGCGGGCTGCGGCGAGACGACATATCCGAGACTGGTGACGCAGCTGTTCGGAGAGCGGATGTATATCGCCAATGCGACGGGCTGTTCTTCGATCTGGGGCAACTCCTATCCGACAACGCCCTATACGGTAAATGACAGGGGACATGGACCGGCCTGGTCCAATTCTCTCTTTGAGGATGCGGCCGAGTTCGGTTACGGCATGTTGCTGGCCGAAGAGACGATACGCGACCGGCTGCGGGGGAAAATCGAAACGCTGGCGCAGCAGACGACGGAAGATAACCTGAAAAAAGCGTGCCAGAGCTGGCTGGTGACGTATGATGATTTTTATGCAAACGGACCCGCGGCGGAAGCGCTGATCGCGGCGCTTGCCGGGAGCCGGTGTGAGGCGGCGCCGGAGCTGCTCTCCGTGCGGAATTTTTATTCCAAAAAGTCCAAATGGGTATTCGGCGGTGACGGATGGGCGTATGATATTGGTTTCGGCGGCCTCGATCATGTGCTGGCCAGCAGGCGCAATATCAACGTGCTCGTCTTTGACACGGAAATCTATTCCAATACGGGCGGTCAGGCATCGAAGGCGACACCGCTCGGCGCGACGGCGCTCTTTGCGGCCGGCGGCAAACGGACGCGGAAAAAAGACCTGGCGGGTATGGCCATCAGCTATGGTTATGTCTATGTGGCACAGATTGCCATGGGAGCCGACTATAACCAGACCGTGAAGGCCATCCAGGAGGCGGCGCAGTATGACGGGCCTTCCCTGATAATCGCGTATGCGCCCTGCATCAGCCATGGCATCCGTGCAGGCATGGGCAGCTCACAGCACGAGGAAGAACGGGCGGTCAAAGCGGGCTACTTCAGCCTGTTCCGCTATAATCCGGCCCTGCGTGCGGAGGGAAAAAATCCGTTTATCATGGACAGCGGGGAACCGTCGCTTTCCTACCGCGAATTTCTCGAAGGCGAAATCCGATATACCGCGCTGGAACGCACAAAGCCGGAGCTGGCGGAGAAATTGTTCGCTGAGGCGGAAGAACATGCGAAAAACCGTTATACCTATTGGAAACGGGTTACGGAGATGTATGGAAAACTGTGATATTGTTTTGGTGTCCGACACCCGAAAGCGCCGCTGAATTCCGGCGCTTTCGGGTATTTCTCAATGCGGCGCCGGAAATACTTTACAGGAAGCGGTCTCATGGATATAATGAAATCAAAATTGGCAACGACGGTTACGGAGGAGGAACACAAATGGCAGTCAAAGATTATGCGGCGGCACAGAAGCAGGGGAGAAAAGGGTATCAGTCGGCCCTGACGAGGGGGCAATATCCGTATCTGCCGGTGCTGGACGATATTTTATCCTATACGGAAGTGGCGCAGACAGTCAGCCTGGGGCTGATGGATATTCCGCTCGCGAGAGTGGTGGGGACGAAGACCGCCGGGCGGACGAATGCGTTTGCCAATAATTTTATGCCGCTTTTGCCGGAAAAATCGGAATTTGGAGCCAAATGGGCTTCTCTGTACGATCATCAGATCAATGAGGGAATCCGTGATCCGATCGTGGTATATGAATTTATGAACCGGTTCTATGTGCAGGAGGGCAATAAGCGGGTGAGCGTGATGAAGTTTCTGGGGGCTTACAGCATTGCCGCAAATGTGACCCGGCTTGTCCCCAGGCGGACGGATGAAAAGGAAAACCGCCTCTATTATGAATTTCTGGAGTTTTACCAGGTGTCCCGGAATTATGATATTTGGTTTACCCGCGAAGGCAGCTACCGCAAATTGCTGAAACTGATGGGGAAAAAGACCGGCGAAGTGTGGACGGATGAGGAGCGCAAGGCGTTTTCATCCGTTTATGACCGCTTTTCTTCCGCTCTGAAGACGGCGCACGGGGAAAAGCCGGTAATTTCCGTCTCCGATGTTTTTCTCGTCTATGTTGAAATCTACGGATATGAGCAGGCCGCAAAGGAAACCGAGCATGAGATGCACCGCGCCCTGCAGAAGATGTGGGAAGAAGTGCGGCTGGCGGAAAAAGGGAGTCAGATCGCGCTGGTACAGAATCCGGAGAGCGAAAAGTCTTCTCTGCTGAACCGACTGCTGCCTGCCGGGACGGCGCTGCCGGAAACGTTCAAGGCTGCTTTTGTGTATTCCAAAACGCCGCAGACATCGGGCTGGACATATGCACATGAACTGGGACGGCTGCATCTGGAGCAGGCGTTTGCCGGGAAAGTGGAGACAATGGCATTCGAAAATGCCAATACAGAGGCAGAGGTCGAGAATGCCATTGAACTGGCGGTGGCGGCGGGCTGCAACCTGATTTTTACCATCGCCATCCAGATGGTGAATCCGAGCGTCCGTGCTGCCATACGGCATCCGAAGGTACGGATTTTCAACTGTTCCGTGCGAATGTCGTATTCGTCTGTTCATACATATTATGCCCGTATGTATGAGTCGAAATTTCTGATCGGGGCGATCGCCGCGGCCATGTCCCGCACCGAACGTCTGGGCTATGTGGCGGATTATCCGATTTACGGAGAAATGGCCAATATCAATGCTTTTGCACTGGGAGCCAGAATGATTAATCCCTATGTGCAGATATATCTGGAATGGTCTAAAATCAGAGGACAGAGCGCCAGAGAGCGTCTGCGACAGGAAGGGCTGGTGTTTATCTCCGATCACGATATGATTACACCCCGGGAAGCTTCCCGGGAATATGGGCTGTACAGAAGCCGGGAAGACGGCAGTCTGGAAAATCTGGCAACACCGATCTGGGACTGGGGCAAATTTTACGAACGGATTATCCGCAACCTTTGCAGCGGCAGCAGTGAAACCAATGTACAGAAGGGAAAAAAGGCGGTCAATTACTGGTGGGGGCTGTCGGCGGATGTGATCGATGTAATCTGTTCCCAGTCGATGCCCGCGGAGACACGCCGGCTGATCGAGTTTTTGAAACGTTCCGTCCGCGCCGGCACATTTCAGCCGTTTGACGGGCCGATTCGCTCACAGGACGGCACGATTTGCTGTGCAGAGGGCGAGACATTGCAGCCCGACGCCATCATTACGATGGACTGGCTGGCGGAGAATGTCACAGGACGGATTCCCACATTCGAACAACTGACAGAGGAGGCGCAGGCGTTGGTACGGCTGCAGGGGATAAAGGCAAATGAAGCGGATGGAAACTGAGACCGGTACAGATACATTGCGCATTATGATACTGACCGACCATGAGTCGCGGCTTTTGTACGATTATTATGAGCCGGAGCGGATGAAGGACATCGATCTGATTATATCCTGCGGGGATCTGGCACCGGAATATCTGACGTTTTTTGCAACCCTGTGCCATGTGCCGGTGTTGTATGTCAGGGGCAATCACGACGGAAAATATGACGAGAAACCGCCGGAGGGCTGTATCTGTATTGAAGATGACATTTATGTGCATGAAGGCATCCGCATTCTGGGACTTGGGGGCTCCATGGAATATATTCCGGGAGCCCGTAACCAGTATACGGAACAACAGATGCGCAGCCGGGTGCGGCGGTTGTGGTTTAAGCTCTGGCGTCACAAAGGGTTTGACATTCTTGTGGCGCATGCGCCCGCCCGCGCGGTCAACGACCTGGAAGATCTGCCGCACCGCGGCTTTGCCGTGTTCCGAATGCTGATGGAAAAATACCGGCCCAAGTTTTTCTTTCACGGGCATGTGCATGCCAATTACAGCCGTAATTTTAAAAGGCGGGATACTTTTTGCAATACGACGGTGATTAACGCCTATGATTTTTATGTGGTGGAATATCCGCGGACAGATGAAAAAATGAGGTAAGAGACGAAAATACAGTCATTCAGAACCGGTGGCGGCGATTGCGGTAACGGTAAAGACAAAAGCGAACACGTAAGAGAAAAGGGGCGGGGTTATTATGGGGCATGACATGACGGTTTTTATTTCGTATTCCTGGGAGGATGAAATTCATAACAAAAGAGTCGAGCGGTTTGTGGCGCGTCTGCGCGCGCATGATATTACGGTTTTGTTTGACAAAGATATGGCTTTGGGAGAACGATTTACCGATTTTATGGAACTGATTAACCAAAGCGATTATGTATTTTTCATCTGCACGCCCACGTACAAAGAGAAAGCGGACCGGGGTGTGGGCGGAGTAAAGTATGAAAAAAATATTATTACTGCCGAGTTATATGAAAACGGAAATGAAAAAAAGTTTATTCCGGTATTATTCAGCGGGACGTGGAGTGAATCGCTGCCGGTGTGGGCGAAAGGGAAGCTGGGGATCGATTACAGCGGGGAATCCGACGAGGCATTTTACAGACTGCTGACGAACCTGCGGGGCGGGCATACAGACGAAGCAGAAGTCCGGAATAAGAAAAAAAAAATTGGCCGTAGAGCGATTGTACTTGTCATAACGGGCATATTCTGTGTGCTGTTGCTGTATTTTTTCCGTTCCCGCGTTTCGGATGTCAAAGATCCGGAAGCGTATGAAGACGATCCATATGGCCTTATCAGAGAGCTGGATTCGGATTTGCGGGATGTGCTGGGCGATCACTATACATATTTTTTGGACTGCTTTTATACCACAGGAACGGTTGCGGCATGTACGACATACAGCGACGGCATTTATATGGATGGATTTGTGAGGGGCATCGCGGACTATATGGGTGGTGTGCTGTGCGTCGATACGGATGGATTCCTCTATGTATTGCTGATTGATGAGGGAAAAACGATTTTATATTATACGAATAACGAGGAGCATGGAACGACCATGCCGCTGAATATGTTTGGCGGCGCCGTTTCGGACTGGCTGGACGATTACAGCGATTATCCGGTGCGATTTCAAAGCGTTTCGGTTGAAAATGACAATATTGCGGGGACTTATGCGCGGGCGTTTGCCGATCTGGAAGTCACGGTAAACAGCGATCACACGATTACCGTTGCCGGCGAAGCGTGGAACGGCACAAATTGGGGAACGCTGGAATATACTTCCGGGTATCAGAGATACCCGGGCGGCGGATATGCAAAATTTGATCTGAAAGAACTTGAAGGAGACGATTTTCTGGAAGGGCAATATTTTGTCCTTTATTTCGGAGACGATTCTCTCACTGTGCTGGACAGGGCGCCTTATCTGAGCGGAGCGGGCGTTACCTTTGAGGGAGAGTATACGAAGTATGAGTGACGTCATGCGGAACACAGACTTTTTCGGCTTCTGCCCTGTCTGGTTTATGAGCGGTTCACGGTTTATCGATTCCTGCATTTCCCATGCTTTACGGATTTTCTATAACGTGTTATGATAATAAATTGAATAATACGAAGGACAGACCGAAATGAAGAAAAGCAAAGGAGACAGGCCGTGACAGTAAAAAAAGCGATACTGGCAGTCAGCTTCGGAACGACACATGACCAGGCAGAGAAAGAGGCGATCGCAGCGCTGGAGCGGGACTGGGAGCAGGCATTTCCGGAATATACGGTGCGCCGTGCCTTTACCAGCGCCACAGTCCGCAGAAAACTGGCGGAGCGGGGCCTGCATATTCCGGGTGTTGCGCAGGCGCTGGAAGCGTTTTCCGCGGACGGGTATACCCATGTCTGGGTTCAGCCGACGCATTTGATCCCGGGCGAGGAATATGACAGGCTGAAAGCGGAGACATTACGGTGGAAGGAACATTTTTCCTTTTTAAAGATCGGGGAGCCGCTGCTGATGCAGGAAGAAGATTATGACACGGTTGTCAGTGCGATGTGCGGCAGGTTTCGTCCGGCAGCGGATGAGGCTTGTATTTTTATGGGGCACGGCACCTGGCACGAGGCGAACCGGGCTTATGAAAAGATCGGGAAACGGCTGCAAAAGGACGGCAGCGGCCGGTATTTCATGGCTACGGTCGAAGGCGTTCCCGCACTGGAAGAGATATTGGAAACACTGGCCCATGAAACGCGGATCCGCAGGATTCGGCTGATTCCGTTTATGCTGGTGGCGGGCGAGCATGCGCTTCATGATATGGCGGGCGGGGAAGCGGACAGTTGGAAGCACATCTGTGAAGCCCGCGGGTATGCGGTGACATGTGTCCTGCACGGAATGGGGTCGTATCCTGAAATCCGCAGACAATATGTGCGCAAGTGCAGAAAATGTCTCAGCGGCATTTTTTACGGAATCAGCGTGGGACCCGGCGCGGGCGGCAGCCTCACGCTGGACGGGGCGGACTGCATCCGCCGCTGCGATGTGCTGGCAGTTCCGCGGACCGGTTATGGCCGTACGATTGCACTGTCCATTGTACGGAAGGCGCAGGAGCGGATCGCGGAACTGTTTGGCGGTCCGTTTTCCGATTATCTGGAGCTGGAGCAGAAAGAATTCCTGTATCTGGATCTGCAGATGACCAGGGATGAGGCGGTGCGCAGCCGCATCTACAACGGGCTGGCGGAACAGATCGGAGAACTGCTGGCGGCCGGAAAAAATGTGGGGATGGTGACACTCGGCGATGTGTCGGTCTATGCCACGGTTTCCTATCTGGCGGCGCCGCTGCAGGCGATGGGATATGAGGTGGCGCTTGTGCCGGGCGTCAACAGTTTCTGTGCCTGTGCGGCCGCGCTCGGCAGGAGCCTGACGAGTATATCCGAGCCGCTGCACATTATTCCTGCCGGATACGACGGACTGGAGGAAAGTCTGCGGCTTCCGGGCAGCAAGGTACTGATGAAGAGCGGAAAGCATCTGCCGGAGATCAAACAGGCGCTCCGGGAGGAAGGTCTGTATGAAAAAGCGTCCATGGTCAAGGACTGCGGCATGGAAACACAGGAAATCTGTTGGGGGCTGGATGAAGATACGGAGCGGAATTCTTATTTTACGACGATTCTGGTCCCCTGATACCGGGAGCGGGAACGATTATGTATGTGGTCAGTATCAGCTATAAAAAGACGCCGCTGGAAGTGCGCAGCAGATTCGCATTTTCCGGTGAACAGCAAAGGGTCTTCCTGCAGCAGTGCCGGGAAAGCGGCGATATGGCGCAGAGTGTGATTCTTTCCACCTGTAACCGGATGGAGCTGTACACACAGTTTCCGGAAGAGGAGCGGGAAGGGGAAAACGGCGCGGAGTCTGTGCAGCGCAGATGGGAACGGATGGAAGAAGCGATCTGCGCGGCCAGGGGAATTCCCATGGAACTGTGCAGGAAATACGGGAACTGTTATTCCGGAACCGGCGCGCTGCGTCACCTGCACCGGGTGGCAAGCGGTGTGGACTCCATGGTAATGGGCGAGGATGAAATACTGGGACAGGTCAAGGCGGCCTATTATCAGGCGAAGGAAGCGGGCTGTACGGGATTTGCCCTGAATACGATTTTCAAAAGCGCGATTACCTGTGCAAAAAAGATCAAAACGGATACGAGTCTTTCGAAAACCTCCGTATCCGTGGCCACACTGGCGGCCGGCACGGTCCTGCGCCATATCAGAGAGCACAATCTGCCGCGGGCCAGAGTGATGATAATCGGCATTACCGGCGATACCGGCGGCCGGGTGATGAAAAATATCATAGGGCAGGCGGGAATTTCCGTCGTGGGAACGAGCAGAAGACATGGCGCGGACGGGCAGGTGATCGGCATCGAAGGCGTGGAGATGCTGCCCTACGGGGACCGATATGCGGCGATGGGAGGCTGCGACGTGATTGTCAGCGCAACCGGCAGTCCGCATTATACGGTGACATGCGAGGCATGGCGCAGGGCGCGGGATGCGGCAGAGCGCCGGGGGGATGCGCCGCCCGCCGTGCTTTGGCTGGATCTGTCCGTGCCGGCCGATATTGACAGGAGTGTCGGTGCATACGGGACGTTGTATCAGATGGATTATTTCAGTGAACTGGCGCGCAGCAATAACGAGAGAAAGCAGCAGGCCAGAGAAAACGCGGAACAGATGATAGAAGAACGGCTGGATACCCTGCGCAAGGAGCTGTTTTTCCACAGGCTTGTGCCGGAGATACCGGGGATGCGGGAAGCGGCTGCGCGGCTGCGTTTTGAAGAGCTTTTGTACCGGGTGCGGGACGAATCGACGTATGAGGAGATGCGGGGCTTTTTCGGCGCACTGCGGCGTGTACTGGAGGAATAGAATGGCGTATTTTCCCATGTTTGTCTCATTGGATCGGAAACCGTGCCTGATCGTGGGCGGCGGCCGGGTGGCCGCCAGAAAGTGCAGGGGGCTGCTGGCCTTTGGCGCGGATGTCACAGTGGTGGCGGAAACATTTCCGTCGGCGTTGGAGACGGCCGGGCGCGTACAGACGATCCGGCGCAGGTATCGGGATGCGGATATAACGGCGCGCGACTGGACGCTGGTGATTGCGGCGACAAACGAGCGGGCGGTCAACGGCAGAATTGCCGATGTATGCCGCAGCCGCGGGATTCCGGTCAATGTGGCCGACTGTCCGGAGGAATGTACGTTTTATTTTCCGGCTTATTGCGTGACGGACAATGTCGCGGCGGGAATTTCGTCTTCCGGCTTTTCGCCTGCGCTGTCGGCGGCGCTGCGCAGACGACTGGAAAAAGCGTTGCCGGAATGGATCAATACGGTCAGAAAGGAAGAAGGCGGAAATGGACAGGGTAATGCGGATCGGGACACGCAGGAGCGCGCTGGCGCTGGCGCAGACCCGGATGTTTATCGAGGCATGCCGGGCCGTGGATGATACGGCCGGATATGAGATCGTGGAGATCAGTACGGCGGGCGACCGCATATTGGATCGGCCTTTGTATGCGTTCGCCGGAAAAGGCATGTTTGTCTCGGCTTTTGAGGAGGCGCTGCTGGAAGGACGCATTGACGTGGCCGTACACAGCGGAAAGGATATACCGGCCGGAATTGCGGAAGGTCTGATGATCGGAGCGGTGCTGCCGAGGGGCAATCCGCAGGATGTGCTGGTGACAGTGAAAGGAAGGCCGTTGTCGGATAATGCGGTCATCGGGACGGCAAGTCTGCGGCGCAGCGCGCAGATACGGCGGCTTTTCGGCTATGAGACAAAGATGATCCGGGGCAATGTGGGATCACGGCTGCGGAAACTGCGTGACGGCGAAGTGGACGGCCTGGTTTTGGCGGCTGCCGGACTGGAACGGCTCGGACTGCTGGAATCGCCGGAACTGTCCTTTCATATGCTGTCTGTGGAAGAGGCGCTTCCGGCGGCCGCACAGGGGATTATTGCGGCAGAGTGCCGCCGGGATACTCCGTTTGCCGCACTGCTGAAGGCTGTCAGCGACGATGATACGATGGACTGCTTTCTGGCGGAGCGCGAATATCTGCGGCTACTGGACGCAGGATGCCAGCAGGCCGTTGCGGCGTATGCCCGCCGTCATGCCGGCTGGATTGATATGACGGCGGCGTATTATACGGAAGACAGCTGTTTCCGCTTTTATGACAGGCAGGCCGGGGACGACGGTCTGGTTCTGGCGGGGAAGCTGGCGGCGCGGATAAAATGTGCGCTGTGCGATGCGGAGCGGAAGCGGGAAGAGCGGAAACGGCGCGGGCATGTATGGCTCGTCGGCGCGGGTCCGGGCCGGCGGGATCTGATTACGGTAAAGGGACTTGAGCTGCTCAGGGGCTGTGATGTGGTCGTATATGACCGGCTTTCCGGGGAAGAATTGTTGGCAGAGGTCAGACCGGACTGCAAGCGGATCGATGTGGGCAAACAGGCCGGAGAGAGCGTGAAGCAGGCGGAGATTAACCGGATTCTCGTACGGGAAGCGGCAAAAGGGCGGCAGGTGGTGCGCCTCAAGGGCGGTGATCCTTTTGTATTCGGCCGCGGCGGTGAGGAGGCGGAGCATCTGATGGCGGAAGGGATTTCCTTTACGCTCATACCGGGTGTCACGAGTGCCGTGGCGGTTGCCGAGGCGGCGGGGATTCCGGTAACGCATCGGGAATTGAGCCGTTCTTTTCACGTGATTACCGGGCATACCGCGCAGACCGGGGAAGCGGCGCAGCTCGCTTATCTGCGCGCGCAGATCGGCAGTCTGCGGGAGGCGGAGGGAACGTTTGTCTTTCTGATGGGACTTTCCGCGCTGGCGCATATCTGCAGCCTTTTTCAGACGTACGGAAAGCCGCCGTCATATCCGGCTGCCGTGATCGGCAGCGGTATGCGTTATAATGAGACACTCGTGCGGGGAACGCTGGCGGATCTGCCGCAGCGGGTGCGCGCGGCACGGATTGCCGCGCCGGCCGTGATCGTGGTCGGGGAGACGGCGGCGCTCGCACTGCGGGCAAAAGAGCGGCCGGCGCTGGAAGGGATCCGTGTGGGGATTGCCGGGACGGCGGTGTTTACGGAGAAACTGGGACGGCTGCTGCGGGAAGCGGGTGCGGAGACGTTGGTGGTGCAGCGGCTTTTTACCGAAGCGCCCGCATCCGCCGGTGGTCATGCGGCGGCCGGATGGGAAGACAGCGACTGGGTTGTTTTTACAAGTGCAAACGGTGTGGCGCATTTTTTCCAGCGGATGACGGCGGCACACATGGATCTGCGTCTGCTCGGCGGGAAGCGTTTTGCCGTGGTCGGCCGCGGCACGGCGGCGGCTCTGGAAGCACACGGAATTTATGCGGATTATATACCGGAAATCTATACGGCGCGGCATCTGGCGCAGGGGCTGGCGGAGCGGCTCTGCGGCGGTGACGAGAAGGTGCTGCTCTTTCAGGCGCGGGACGGCAATCCCGTTCTGGAATCCACGCTGCGTGATGCGGGGATTGCCGTGCGGCGGGTTGTGGCTTATGAGACATATGCCGAACCGCGCTGCGGCATGGAGGAACTGACAACATTGTCATATCTGGCGTTCGGGAGCGCTTCGGGCGTGGAGGCATTTTGCAGGGAGAATCCTCATATTTTTGAAGAGAGAGCCATGCAGGGTGTGCGGATGGCAGCGATCGGGCAGCAGACGGCACAGGCGCTGAACGCCGCGGGCAGCAGGAATTGTCTGACGGCCGCGTGTTTTACGGCGGAAGGACTGCGGGACGCCATTTTGGCGGACCGGGAAAGGACGGCGAGAGAATGAGAAGGATGAGAAGGCTGCGCGCGAGCGCGGCAATCCGAAGTCTTGTACAGGAGACGAGACTCCATAAAGAGCAGTTGGTGTATCCGCTCTTTGTGACGGAGGGAGAGAATATCAAAAACCCGGTCGATTCCATGCCGGGGATTTATCAATATTCCATTGACAGACTGGGAGAGGAATGCGAGCGGATTCGGGAGAGTGGTGTCCGCAGCCTTCTGCTTTTCGGCATTCCGGCGCATAAAGATGCCGCCGGGAGCCAGGCGTATGACAGAGACGGCATCACGCAGCGCGCCATCCGCTATCTGAAGAAGGAGTGGTCGGCATTTCTCGTGATTGCGGACGTTTGCCTCTGCGAATACACGTCTCACGGACATTGCGGGCTTGTGGACGGCTGCCGTATTCTGAACGATGAAACACTGCCGCTGCTCGTGAAAATGTCGGTCAGCCTGGCGGAAGCCGGCGCGGACATAATTGCGCCGTCCGATATGATGGACGGCCGGGTCGCGGCCATCCGCGGCGGACTGGATCAGGCGGGATTTACAGAGACGCCGATTCTGTCGTACAGTGCAAAATATGCCTCCGGCTATTATGCGCCTTTCCGGGATGCCGCGCATTCCGCGCCCGGATTCGGGGACCGGAAGACGTATCAGATGGACCCGCCAAACGTAAGGGAAGCGATGCGGGAAATGGAAGCGGACATTGCGGAGGGAGCGGACATTCTGATGGTGAAGCCGGGGCTTGCCTATCTGGATGTGCTGCGGGCCGCGGCGGAGCGGTTTGATTATCCGATGGCGGCATACAATGTCAGCGGCGAATATGCCATGGTAAAGGCCGCGGCGCAGAACGGCTGGATTGACGAACGGAGGATTGTGATGGAAAATCTGCTGGCCATGAGACGGGCGGGAGCGGATATTATTATCACATATCATGCGCTGGATGCGGCGGGATGGCTGGAGGATGCGTAAACGGTTGAGGCGGCTGTTATATATGGCGGCGGTTCGGGCTTTTACGGCGCTGCTGTGTGTCTGCGGGGGAATCCTGCTTCCCCTCGGCAGAACATGTGCCCGGGAGGAAACGCTCGGGCCGCTTGTACAGGTGACGACGCCGGCGGATGAATATCTGGGGCTGGTTCATCTCGGGCTGCTTGTCAGCCCGGAAAATTATAACGGTGATGTATCACAGTCAATACAGAATGTGATGCCGTCGATCGTACAGATACGGACCGGCAATCTATTGGCAAGCGGCATAATACTGGAAGTGGGGGAAGATACCCTGCTGATTGCATCCAACAGGCATCAGCTCGGACAACATGTGTATTCCACAGTCAGTCTCTATAACGGTGCACAGGTTTCGGCCAGGCGTGTTTATCTGTCGGAGCGCTATGATGTGGGCTTTTTGCTGGCGGACATCAGTCAGCTTTCTTATGAGAAACGTGCGCTGCTGCGCAGTGCTGCGATACAGGAAAGCTGCAATGAACAGCTGAGCAGGGGAAGCGAGATATTTATGGTGGGTTCCACGGACGGTGTGGCCTGTAATATCTCGGAAGGCATTGTGGCGGATCCATGGTATTACTTTGACGAATTCGGTTCGCATATGTTATATAATTATTGTAAAGCAAAACCCGGCATGTCCGGCGGCGGCACCTTTGATGTGCACGGACACTGTGTGGGGATGATAACGGGCGGCTATGAGGGCGAGACGGCCAGTCTGCCCATGGGGTGTATTCTGGAAGAGAGACAGTATATCCCACAGGAGCAGACGGCTGAGCGCGAATAGGCAGTGATATAAAATTAAGAAAAGAAGGGACAGAACATGACGAAAATTGATATTATTTCGGGCTTTTTGGGAGCCGGAAAGACCACATTGATTCAAAAACTGTTACGGGAAGCACTGCAGGATACCAAGGTCGTATTGATCGAAAATGAGTTTGGGGAAATCGGCATAGACGGCGGATTTTTAAAAGAATCAGGCGTGGAAATGAAGGAGATGAATTCCGGGTGCATCTGCTGTTCCCTGGTGGGGGATTTTGGCGCTTCGCTTCAGGAAGTTCTGACAACTTACCGCCCGGAGCGCATTCTGATCGAGCCGTCCGGGGTCGGGAAACTGTCCGATGTTATCCGGGCGGTACAGGGCGTGGAGACGGATGCGGAAGTATCTCTGAGCAGTGCGGTCGCTGTCGTGGATGCCTCCAAGTGTAAGATGTATGCGAAAAATTTCGGAGAGTTTTTCCTGAATCAGATCGCACATGCCGGACTGGTGATATTAAGCCGGACAGGCAATATCAGTGAGGAGAAGACGGCAAAAGCGGTGGAGATAATCCGGGAGCATAATCAAAAGGCAACCATAATCACGACGCCGTGGGAGGAACTCGGCGGCAGACAGATTTTACAGGCGATGGAGGCCGAAACCGACTGGATGCAGGAACTGCTGGAAGAGACCCGTGCGCACCACAGTCATGCACACCATGATGAGAGCGAAGGACACGGCGGCCATTGCCATCACGGCGAGGAAGGCGGTCATCACCATGAGCATGGAGCGGATTGCAACTGCGGCTGCCACGGTCATGAGCACGCGCATCATCATGCAGACGAGGTGTTTACGAGCTGGGGCAGGGAAACCGCGTCTTCCTATACAAAAGAAGAAATTGCGGCCGCATTGCGGGCACTGGAAGACGAAAAGACATACGGTCTGATACTCCGTGCCAAAGGGATGCTGCCGGACGGCAGCGGCAACTGGACGTATTTTGATTATGTTCCGGGCGAGACGGACATCCGGGACGGCAGTCCGGAAGTGACGGGAAAGATTTGCGTAATTGGTTCCGGGATGCGGGAAGACAGGCTGGAAGCGCTGTTTATGAAATAGATAAGAGGAGTTATGATGAAAACGGTATATATGATTAATGGCTTTCTGGAAAGCGGAAAGTCGGAGTTTATCCGTTATACACTGGAACAGCCGTACTTTCAGATTCCGGAAAAGACGCTGCTGATTCTGTGCGAGGAAGGGGAAGTGGAGTTTGACGTCGGGCTTTTGAGAAGCAGCCGCACGGCGCTGGAAATCATAGAGGAAGAAGCGGACTTTACGACGGAGGCGCTGGTGATGCTGGAGAAGCGGCATAAGCCGGAGCGGATTATCATTGAATATAATGGCATGTGGAATTTCAAAGAAATGAAACTGCCCCGGCAATGGAAGATTGAGCAGCAGATCACGACGATTGACGCTTCGACGTTTCCCATGTATTATACGAATATGCGTTCCCTCCTTGCGGAAATGGTTCGGAATTCCGATATGATTATTTTCAACCGCTGTGACGGCATTGCGGATTTGAGCAATTACAAGCGGAATGTCAAAGCGATCAACCAGAAAGCGGATATTATTTTTGAGGATGCGAATGGGGAAGTGAATGCCATTATGGAAGACGAACTCCCCTATGATCTGCACCGGGACACGCTGGAGCTGGATAATACCGGTTATGGTATCTGGTATCTGGATGTACTCGATCATGCGGAGCGGTACCGGGATAAGACGCTGGTATTTACAGCGATGGTGCTGAAGCCACAGGGATTTCCGCCGGACTATTTTGTGCCGGGCCGGATGGCAATGACCTGCTGCGCAGACGATATGGCGTTCCTTGGATTTGCCTGTGAATACGATGGAGCGGACGCATTGAAAGACCGAGACTGGGTAACGGTGACGGCTACCATGCGTTGGGAATACTGGGCGGATTATGACGGAGAAGGACCGATTCTGCATGCGGTATCTGTCGTGCCGGCCAAAGCGCCGAAAAAACCGGTTATCGATTTTACATGAGAAAGAAAGTGTTTCTATGACAGCAGAATCAGAAAAAGCGTTATCGCAGTGCCGGAATCGTCTGCGGGAGCTGGCTGAAAAGTGTTATATGCAGAATGTTTACTGTTTTACCGGGTTTCTGGGGATGGCCGAACTGGATGTTTTCTATCGGATGGAACGGGAGCTGTCACATGTGCCGTTTGCGCTGTCCGGGGGCCGGGCCGGGTGTGAGCGGCAGATGATCCGGTTTGGGAGTGAAGAAACGCTTGGTTATGAGCAGCCTTTTCCGATTGTGTCTCTGGAAGCCCGGCCTCTTCTCGCAAAGTTTGCGGACAGCCTGACGCACCGGGACTTTCTGGGCGCCTGTATGAATCTGGGGATTGACAGGAGTACGATGGGTGATATTGTGGTACGGGACAACCGTGCCTTTTTCTACTGCACGGAGATGATCGCACCGTATCTGATCGAGAATCTTACAAAGGTAAAGCACACTTCCGTGACCTGTGTTCCCTGCGCGGAAATAACACAGGAACAGGAGCCGCTTCAGGAAAGACGCCGGTATCAGGTGGCTTCCGAGCGGCTGGATGCGGTGGTTGCCAGGGTCTGCGGCTTGTCAAGAGAGAAAAGCCAGTCATTGTTCCGGGAGAAAAAAATTTTTGTCAACGGCAGGCAGCAGGAACGCACGGACAGCGTTCCGCAGACCGGTGATACCGTTACCGTGAGAGGATATGGAAAATTTATTTACTATGGTCTGACGCACAGGACCAAAAAGGGAAAATGTAATATAGAGGTCGGATGCTATATCTGAATTCCGTTGCGGCTTTCTTCATATAACTGTAATGTATTCTCGTCGTCTTCGCGCAGGGCGGCAGAACGTTTGTGGCTGCGCAGCAGTCCGGATCCTTTGTTGTAGAACCAGAAGGAGAAAACAAGAAGCTGGTTCATCCGTCCGAGTTTTTCCTTTGTCGTGCCATGATAATAATATCCGCCTGTGGCCGTACTGTTTCCGGAAAGGATGTAATTTATCAGATCGGTTTCGGACCCGATATTTTCGGAAAAAAGAGTGTAGGCAGTGCCGACACAGTCCGGCCGGTGAGAATCGCTGCCGCCGAATCCGGGTTTTCCGTAAGCCTGTGCAAGCGCCAGAGCGCCTTCATTGCTGCTCTCCGGTTCGCAGGAATTGAATGTTTCCACGAAATCAAACCGCTCCAGAACGGATTTCTGTTTTCGGAACCGGCGGTTGTTGGTCAGACTTAAAAAGCGTTCTCCGCAGGGATGCGCCGGACCGAGAATGCCGCCGTGACGGTGTACGATGTCGATCAGTACATTGACCGGCATGCCCCGCAGCTCCAGCAGCGGAACCTTTACCCCTGTCGGCAGGATGACCAGAATATGACCGGCGTCGATGGTGTCGTATTCAATGCCTTTGAGCACAACAAAATCAGACGGCATTTCATCCCTGTGGTTTTTCCAGTAACGATAGCCATTGTAGGAGTTATGGTCCGAAACAAGCATACCGTCGATGCCGTTTTCTTTTAACATGGCGATATAATCGGCAATGGGTATTTTGCCGTCCAGAGAACCTTCTTTTGTGTGGCAGTGCATATCAATTTTCATAATGGCAGTATTTGTTTTCCCTTTCCCGTATTCAGTCGGCGCAGACACGCTTATTCTACTATTATAAAGGATTTTAACATGTATTACAATGCACTGCAGGGACAAATATTGGAAATCAGAGGACAAAGATGCCGGAAAGGCGGAATGGAAATGATACGAAAGGTGAGGCAGTATTATCTGTATTTTATGATGTATTCCGTTATCGGATGGCTCTATGAAGTATTTCTGGAAGTGGTGGTGTATCGGTGGGGCTTTTCCAACAGGGGTGTTCTGTACGGACCGTACTGTCTGATCTATGGCGTCGGCGCGCTGGTTTTGCTGTTTACCCTGCGCGGACTGCAGAGACGGAAACGGTATCTGGGCCGTCTGTATCTGACGCCGTTTCTTGTCTTTTGCGGGATTGTCATACTGTGTACGCTGATCGAACTTGCCGGCAGTTATATTATGGAATGGATCGTCGGTGGGTGGGACTGGAATTATGAACGGTTTGCATTTGATTTTCAGGGTAGAATTGCGCCCAACCCAAGCCTGCGGTTCGGAGCCGGCGGCATGGTTTTTTTATATGGATTGCAGCCCTGTTTTGAAAAGCTGACTGCCGGAATGACTGACAGGACCCTGACATATACGAGTACAGCCGTACTGCTGCTGTTTCTCGTCGATGCGGCCTGCAGCCTGTTATAGCGTATGGATAGCCAGAGGACAGAAATGTTTATGCAATCTGATCGAGCCGGTTTTTAATCCGACGTAGCTCGGTTTCCAGAATATTGACACGGATGGCGATGATTTCTTTCTCGTTTTCGATTTTCGCCGCGTCGTCAAACTTCCGGTATAAATCAAGATGCCCTTCGGCCACACGGACAATATTGGTGCGGATTTCATTTTCCAGCGTCAGCTTGATTTCCGTAATGCCGCTTTCGATGGCATCGATTTTGTTGACTTTGGGTATCATGTCGGCGACGGTGCGTTCGAGGTTGTCGAGTCTGGGTACCATGTCGGCGACGGTGCGTTCGAGGTTGTCGAGTCTGGGTACCATGTCGGCGACAGTGCGTTCGAGGTTGTCGAGTCTGGGTATCATGTCAGCGACGGTGCGTTCGAGGTTGTCGAGTCTGGGTACTATGCCGGCGACAATGTTTGCAAGGTTATTGACGTTGACCAGAATCAGATCAAGTTTTTGGCTGTCTGTCATTCTATAATCCCTCCTTTTTTATTAATAGTGGACTTTCAGTATATCATGCAGGGGACATAAAGTCTATCGGTTTTCCGCGCTTTTCCGTGCCCGGTTTTTCGCAGTCTGTCATCTGTCAGATGCCCTTCGCGTGGATGCCGCCGCCGTTCTCATTGCGCCATTGTCTTGGCGATATACCATAAACGTTTTTAAATGCTCTGGAAAAATGGAGTTGATTCGGATAGCCCACAGCGTTGCCGATGTCAGAAACTGACAGCTGTGTCAGTTTAAGCAATTCCGTGGCCTTGGTCATACGGTAGGCGATCAGAAATTCCTGGGGAGATTTTCCCATGGCTTCCCGGAAGATTTTCCCGAAATAGCTTCGGTTCAGCCCGTAGGAGGCAGCAATGTTTTCTACGGTTATGTCGTTTTGGAAATTCTGTTCGATAAAGGAAAAAGCTTCTTTGATATAAAAGTCCCTCAGACTTGTCCCTCTCTGGATTTTCGTCGAAGCGGAGGAACGGACAAGACTGTCGATAAAGAGGTAGAGATGTCCGATGAGATGGAATGGGGACTCTTCTTTGTGGTTGACGATATAGAGCATTTCGCTCTTCATTGTTTCCGCGATGTCTTTATAAGTGGCGCGGTAGACGGGATTGTCGGGACACAGCCCGGTCATATCGAGAGTTTCTTTTGCACGCAGTCCGTCGAATTCGATCCAGACATATTCCCAGGGAATTTTCTGGTCTGCGATGTATGTGCATACCTGATTGGGAAAGATCATGAATCCCTGCCCGCTTTTTATCTGCCAGAAGACGGAATCCCCTTTTGTATTGGTGGCGATGAGTGTACCCGTACCGGAAAGGCAGAAATGGAACAGATAGTGATTTCGGGCAGCAGGGCCGAACGAGTGGGAAGGGTCACATTGTTCCCATCCGAACTGATACAATCCCATATCGATAAAGTTCTCACTGGGAAAAACAGAAAAGATTACTTCACTCATAGAATCCCCCTTTCCTGAGATCGAGATCGTGCAGTATAAACCGGAAGCGGCGAATTATTTTCAATTGGTTGAAGATGAATTTAATGCAACACATGATGACATCCATCTGACGATCAGTTCTCCCAACGATGCTATGACAATTTTGAGAACGAGATTTATCAGAGAAGACTATCCTGATATTATCGGGATAGGAGGGGATATTAACTATTCCTATTTTGTGGACGCGGATATTCTGGCTGATGTTTCGGATTATCCGGGGATGCAGAATATCAAGCCGGCTTACATAGCGATTGATGAAGCGCTGGAATTGGTCCCGAAGGAAGGGACATATGCGGTGCCGTATGTGGCAAATGCGGCAGGTGTCCTTTATAATCGGGACATGTTCGAAGAACATGGATGGAAGATTCCGGAAAACTGGGAAGAGTTGAACACACTCTGTAATACAATCCAGTCGGAGGGCGTTCTTCCGTTCTATTTTGGATTTAAGGATACATGGACCTGCCTGGCGCCGTGGAATGCGATGGCGGTAGACCTTACGCCTGCGGATACGACAAAGCAGGTCAACCGGGGACAGACGACATTTACCGCGGAGTATCGGGAATTGTCCGAACGGTATCTGTCGCTTTTGCAGTATGGACCGAATGATCCGTTTGCCTATAATTACAATGACGCCTGCACGGCTTTTGCAAGGGGCGAATCGGCTATGTATCCGATCGGAAGCTATGCAGTGCCGCAGATTCTGTCTGTAAATCCCGATTTGAATGTTGATTCCTTTGTCATGCCTGCAAGCGACGATAAGAGCGGCAATACGCTGAACTCCGGTATCGACCTGCAGTTTTGTGTGACGGCAAGCTGCGAAAATAAGGAAGCGGCTTATGAAGTGCTGGATTTCCTGCTGGCGGATGAAAATCTGCAGAAATACATCGATGCGCAGAACGCAGTGCCCTGTAAGGAAGGAGACTTTGTACTGGCTCCCATGCTGGACGGTATGGCGGAATATATTGCCGCAGGCAATATGACAGACTATCAGGACCACTATTATCCCGCGGAGATGGCAGTGGATGCGCAGCTTCAGACATTTTTGCTGAATCAGGATGTGGACGCTTTTCTTGCCAAATTCGATACGGACTGGCAGCGGTATAACAGAGATATTATCCGTATGGTACAGGACTATGAAAAAGAGCATGGTGCGCAGTAGGAAAGGAGAAGAACAGAAATGAAAAATGACAGACAACGCACATTTTTAATGATTACGATTCCCATTCTGGCGCTGTTTATCTGCTTTAATACGATTCCGCTGATCCGGGGCGTGATCTACAGTTTCACCAATTTCAAGGGATTTGGAAGTTATAGCTGGGTAGGTATCCGAAACTATATCGACCTGTTTTCGGACGGCCGTGTGGGAAAATCCTATCTGTTTACATTTAAACTGGCGATTGTCTCCACAATTGTAGTGAACGTGCTCAGCCTTGTTCTGGCACTGGCGCTGAACAGCAAAATCCGGGCCAAGAGCTTTTTCCGGGGCGCATACTTCCTGCCGAATATTCTGGGTGCGCTGGTTGTAGGTTATATTTTTAATTACTTCTTTACCTATATCCTTCCTGCAGTGGCGGGCATGATGGGAATGAATTCAACCAGTATTCTCTCGGATCCGAAATCTGCATGGATCGGGATTGTGGTTGTCTGCGCATGGCAGGCGATTGCAATGAATACGATTATTTATATCTCCGGTCTGCAGACGGTGCCGGAGGATGTGTACGAGGCGGGCGGACTGGACGGAGCGACCGGCTGGAAACAGTTCCGTTACCTGACATTCCCGCTGATCATTCCCTTCTTTTCTATTAATATGGTGCTCTGTGTGAAAAACTTCCTGATGGTATTCGATCAGATTATGGCTTTGACAAAGGGCGGCCCGGCGCAGAGTACGGAATCCATTTCCTACCTGATTTACAATAACGGTATGTCGGGCGGACAGTTTGGTTTTCAGAGTGCGAATGCGGTTGTATTCTTTATTCTGATTGTCTGCGTATCGGTGGCACAGATGAAATTCTCGAGCAGTAAGGAGGAACAGTTATGACGGAGAATAAAAAGTTCAAAGCGTCCGTATACGGTCCGATGGTCTTTCTGATTCTCGGCCTTTCCACGATCATATTTCCGCTCTATATGACGGTTATGATTGCATTCAAACAGCCTTCGGAAATGACAAACAGCATCAGCGGTATCCTGTCATTGCCAAAGACATGGAGTCTGCAGAATTTCCGGGAGGCGATGATTGTAACGGATTTCTGGCGTTCTCTTGGGAACAGCCTTCTGATTACGGCTGTTACGGTGGCTCTGTCTCTGGCGCTGCACTCCCTGATGGGATATGCACTCGGAAGAAATAAGGCGCACAGTAAGTTTTACAGCTTTGTCTATCTGTTTATCGTCAGCGGTATGTTTGTTCCGTTTGCCATTCTGATGATGCCGCTGGCAAAGCAGACGGCGGAACTGCATCTGGCAAATTGGGCTGGCGTTATCCTGCTTTATGTGGTATTCTATATGCCAATGAATATTTTGCTGTATTCGGGCTATCTGGTAAATATCCCGATTGCGCTCGAGGAGGCTGCAAGAGTTGACGGCGCTTCCACATGGACGACTTACTGGAAAATTATCTTTCCGATTATGAAGCCCATGCATGCAACGGTTGCGGTACTGACGGCGCTGGCAGTGTGGAATGACGTAATGACACCCCTTGTAATTATGGCGGGTTCCGGCAAAAATACACTGCCTCTGGCACAGCTGAATTTCCAGTCCCAGTTCGGAACAAACTATAATCTTGCGTTTGCTTCCTATCTGCTGTCTCTGATTCCGATTCTGATCTTCTATGTGATCTGTCAGAAACAGATTCTGAACGGTGTTGTAAACGGGGCGGTAAAATAAGAAATACATAATCTGATAGAGAAAAGGAGAACATGCATGGCAATCAACTATCACGAGACAAGTCATATTTTTATCCTGAACACAAAGAATACAACTTATCAGATGAAGGTGGATGCGTTCGGATTTTTGCTGCATCTGTATTATGGCGCCGGCGTATCCGGCAGCATGGATTATCTCCTGACATATCTGGACAGAGGGTTCTCCGGAAATCCGGCGGACGCAGGCATGGACAGAACGTATTCCATGGATGCGCTGCCGCAGGAATATCCGACGCAGGGAACGGGCGATTATCGCAGCAGCGCGCTGGTGATTCACAACGGGGACGGCTCTGACTGCTGCGATCTGCGCTATGTCAGCCATGAGATCAGAGAGGGCAAGTACGATCTTGTGGGGCTTCCGGCTGTATTTGCCGGAGAGGATGAGGCGCAGACGCTGGAGATTCTTCTGGAGGACAGTGTCAGCGGCGTGCGGGTCAGGCTGCTGTACGGTGTGCTGGAAGAACTGGACATTATTACGCGAAGTGTTAAAATCAGCAATCTGGGCAGTGAGGACGTTATTGTGGAGAAAGCGGCCTGTGCCTGTCTGGATTTTCTTTCGGGCAGTTATGATATGGTAAACTTTTACGGAAGGCATGTGATGGAGCGCAGCTTTCAGCGCAGAGAGATTGTACACGGCGCGTTTACGATCGGCAGCCGCCGTGGCGCTTCCAGCCATCAGTACAATCCCGCAGTCATTATTGCACGGAAGGATACCACGGAGGATGCAGGCGGCTGCTATGGCATGATGTTTGTATACAGCGGCAGCTTCCTGTGTGAGGCGGAAAAAGATCAGTTTGATCAGACGCGGGTGCTGATGGGGCTGCAGAGTGACCTGTTTCATTATACCCTGGAGCGCGGGGAAGTGCTGACGGTGCCGGAGACGGTTTTGTGCTATTCGGATGAGGGATTTGCCGGGCTGTCGAACCGGTATCATCGCTGTATCCGGGAGCACCTGTGTCGGGGCAAATACGGACAGATACCACGGCCGGTTCTGTTGAACAGTTGGGAAGCATTTTACTTTGACTTCAACGGGGAAAAGATCTGCAAACTGGCGGAGGAAGCGGCGGCGCTCGGCATCGACATGGTCGTGATGGATGACGGCTGGTTCGGAAAACGGGAGGATGACAACAGCAGTCTCGGCGACTGGCAGGTCAACGAGGAAAAACTGGGCTGTACGCTCGGTGAACTGATTGAACGCATCAACAGTCTCGGCGTGAAATTCGGCATCTGGATCGAGCCGGAGATGATCTCGGAGGACAGCGAGCTGTGCAGGACGCATCCGGAGTGGGTGATGCGGATACCGGGCAGGAAGCCGGTATATGCCAGAAATCAGCTTGTGCTTGATTTTTCCAGATCAGAGGTGCGGGATTATATATTCGGACAGATTTGCGGTGTGCTCGATCAGGGAAACGTGGAGTATGTAAAATGGGATATGAACCGCAGCATTTCCGATATTTATTCACAGGAGAGAAGTGCGGGAAAGGTGACGCATGATTATGTGCTCGGTGTCTATGAGTTTTTGGAAAAACTGATGGCGCGGTATCCCGATATGCTGATCGAGGGCTGCTGCGGCGGCGGCGGCCGGTTTGACGCGGGAATGATGTATTATACGCCGCAGATCTGGTGCAGTGACAATACGGATGCACTGGACCGTCTGAAAATTCAGTACGGCACATCGTTCTTTTATCCGGCTTCCACGGTGGGCGCGCATGTGTCCGCCGCACCCAATCATCAGACGGGGCGGAGCATCAGCCTGCATACAAGAGGTGTGGTGGCGATGGCCGGCGGCGGTTTCGGCTATGAGCTGGATCCGGACAAGATGACTGCGGCGGAGAAAAACGAGGTCAGGGAACAGATTGCGCAATACAAGAAATATGCGCCGCTTTTGCTGACCGGTGATTACTACCGGCTTTCCAGCCCGTTTACGGATGTATATACGGCGTGGATGTCTGTGTCACAGGATGGCGGGGAGGCGCTTGTCAGTGTCGTGATGACGCTGCAGAACGGAACCAACAATATGCCGACCAGCTATGTGAAACTGAAGGGGCTTTGCCGGGATGCCGTGTATGAGGACAGAAAAGCCGGCCGGCGGTACTATGGCTCTGCTTTGATGGAAGCCGGACTGCCGCTGCCCTCGGAACTGGGAGAATATCCGTCATATCAGATTGCATTAAATATCGTAACAGATTGATTTGGGGAGAATGAGTAATAACAATAAAACAGGCCGGGATTTCCCGGCCTGTTTGGTTTGAAAGGACCTTCGGCAATGCAGATAAAACCGTGAAAGCGAAACGGGCGGAAACGGATCCCCGGGGGGCCGGACAGAAGGAGCGGGTATATATGAACCAAAAACACAGATGCGGCCGGAAGCGTACGGTTGTTCGGGGCATTGGCATCATAGTCGGGGCAGCGGCGGTTCTGGCCGTGATACTGCAGTTTCTGGCCGCAGCGCAAATGGCCGGAAACGGTGCGGTGCAATCACAGGGACGAATACGGATTACAGATATATGGCAGCGGTATCCGCTGCTCGCTTCCTGTCCGCAGCACCGTGCAGAGAACTATATCCGTCTGACGATTCCGCAGGAGACATATGCCGGGCCGGGTGATAACGGCCGGGATGTCGGAGACGGTGGGGAAGATGAGATGTTTCACCGGGCGCCGGTGGCCGTATTTCGCTATATCAGACGGCAGGAAAACAGTGTCAACGGATTTTCGTGTCCGGGGTACCGGTATGATGCACCGAACGGATGGGTGTTTTCGGTCGCCGCAAGGGAGCCTTGTCTGACGGCGTGGTCATTGGATGACGACAACTGTGTCTATATGCATGTGACGGAAAACCGGCTGTTTCCGGACGGGGTCGGCGAAAACTGGGGTGAGATGCGCAGACAGATACGGGACAGCGCGGAGAAGGCCGACGGCGTTGCGATCACGGGACTTGTCTTTGAACGTTATATCCGGGAAGACGGCAATGAAATTTTGTGTTACAGTTTTCTCTGTGAATCGGAGCGGGGCCTGATACGGTACGCCGTGGCTTATGTGGTCGGCGGCACATGGCTGGCGGAATTTATCGGACATTCTCCCGTCTGGCTTGAAGAGTATGGATGGGAAGCCGGATATGACATACTGGAAATCGTCCGTTACATGGCGGCGTCTTTTACGGAAACCGGGACGGAGAATGATTTCAGGCAGTTAAAATACCGGGAGTACAGTGGCTATGAGGACTGGCCTTATACAGATCTGCACAATCCGTTTGCGATCGTCTCGCATTTGCAGAAACCGGAAGCGGAACCGGTGTTTGACGGGAAATACGATGAGATTGTGTTTGCTTCCAAAGAATGGGAAGATTTGCTGCGACGTATGGTCATTTATCATTACCGTATGTCGGCCGATTCGGCTGCCCGCTTTATGGAGCGGCCGGTTTATACGAGTGATCTGGAATGGATCCGGGAGATACGGTTTGTGGAAAGCCCGATTCCGGGCCGGGATACGGTGGCAGTCAACCGCCTGCATCCCGAGGCGGAAATCTGCGCCGCGTACAATCTGACGACACTGGAGGACATTGCGGTTTTGCCAAATCTGGAAAAACTATGGGTGGAGACGGGAGCCGTGTCCGATTTCGAAGTGCTGCGGACATGTACCTCACTGCGGGAGCTGTCCATTGCTTCGCCGGAACCGCTGACAGACATTGACTGGCTGCGGGAGCTTCCCGAACTGGAATTTCTGAAGATCCGCGTCAGCCGCTTTTCTTTTCTGCATGCGCCGGGATATGAAAAAGGCGCAGAAACGACGTTTCCTGCACAGACTACAGGAGAAGGCAGCGCGCCACAGCCCTCCGGCGATGCGTGGGAAGCCGTGCTGGCGGACTGCACATCATTGCGTTATCTGGAGCTGGAATGCCGGGAGATGCCGGATCTCACGTTTCTGGACAGCCTTCCGAACCTGTATGCGTTCTGCCTCTACGGAGCGGAAACGGACAGTGAGGAGGCGCGCCGCAGACGTTCCCGTTTTGGGGACGATACGGCGCCGCAGGTACAGTGCCTTGTCGTGGACGGCGTCTGGCTGCGCAATCCCGAATAGCCGGGCGCCTGTTTTACCGCCGATGGCCGTTGTATGCTTAGTTTGACACGAGCCGCAGCCCGGCAATATCCGAATCGATGACAAGAGAATAGTTGGTATAGTATACGACAAAGCCGGGCGCGCTGCCGCCGGGCTTTTTCACATTTTTTTTCCGGGTGTAGTCGATTTCCGCTTTTTGCTGTCCTCTGGCGCGGGAATAATAGGCCGCCAGCTTCCCGGCTTCCTCAAACGCCTGGTCGGGGATTTCTCCGTCTTTGTCTGCTTTGAGGATGACATGGGAGCCGGGCATGCCTTTGGCATGGAACCACCAGTCATTGCCGGAGGCAAAACGGAATGTCAGCTCTTCGTTCTGGTAGTTGTTTTTTCCGACATAAATGTCATATCCGTCGCTGCTGATATAATGAAACGGTCTGCTGGTGACTTTGCTCTTTTTTTTGCCGCCTTTTCTGCGGACAAAGCCGCTTTCGATCAGTTCTTCCCGAATCTGCACAAGGTCTTCTTCCTCCAGGGCAATATCCAGCGAGGCGGCGATGGATTCCAGATGATCGATCTCCGCCCTGCCTTTTTTGGTCAGTTCGGACAGCGCTTCGTATGTCCGTTTTAACTTTCCGTATTTTTCGAAATATTTTTTGGCATTTTCGGACGGCGAGAGCAGCGGATCAAGAGGGATGGTGATTTCTTCTCCGGTGTAATAGTTCACCGCCTGCATGGATTTACTGCCGGGCGCCGTTCCGTATCCGTACGTATTGAGCAGCTCGCCGTAGACCCGGTATAATTCTTTTTTTTCCGTGTCTTTGATCTGCTTTTGCTGCAGGTCATACTTTTTGACATTGCGTTCGAGTGCGGTCTGTACGATGCGGCGCAGGTCGGCAGATTTCTGCCGGATGCGGGTCACGGTGTTCTTTTCCGCGTAATAGGTGTGCAGCAGTTCGGAGACGGAGGCAAACGCTTTTGTCTCACAGTTTTCGTAGCAGGTCAGAGGAATGCAGGCATATTCTTTCGGGAGTCCTTTTTCATACAGGATATGCGGGAAATATGTCCCGGTCGTAATGCGCCGTATCAGATGATAAAAAGCATCCCAGAGCGCCGTGCGTTCTTCGGGGGACAGCGCCTGCGCGGGTTTGTCCCCGTCGATGCCCGCCAGATAGCAGAGTTCCTGCGCGATCAGGGGCGAGATTCCTGTAAAAGTCATATAGAGGGCCTTATAAGCGGGCATGGCTTTGGAGGGAAGAAGGGTGTGAAAGCGGGCCGCCTGCGTCTGCAGGGGATCTTCCTTTTCCTGTGTCCGGGGGATAAAGTAGGGCCTGCCGGGGAGCACTTCCCGGACAGAGCTGACCATGCCGGAGACATGTTTGATACTGTCTATGATCGTGTCCCGGTCATCCATGAAAATAATATTGCTGTGTTTGCCCATAATCTCGATCAGCAGAGACTTTCGGCACAGATCCCCCATCTCATTCAGATGTTCGATTTCCATGCGGACGATGCGTTCCAGTCCCGGCTGAGTGATCTGCAGGATACGCCCGTTTTGGATATGCTTGCGCAGAAGCATACAAAAATTCGGCGCCGTCATGGGACTTGTCATCGTTTCCGGATACAGATAGAGCAGCGGCAGCGATGCGCTGGCAGAGAGAAAAAGCCTGTAATTTCCCTGCCCGCTGCGTATTGTGAGAAGCAGCGCGTCGCTTTCCGGCTGCGCAATCTTGACAATGCGTCCGCCGGTCAGGAGAGTCTGCAATTCTTTTGTGATACATGCGATGGTGATACCGTCAAATGCCATGGTATGGGATTCCTTTTCTGTGTTTTTCTGTGATTTTGGTGTATTGGCGGGAACGCCGCCGGCGTTCCCGTGCCAAATATAGTTCAGTATACCAGACATCACAAATATTGCACAGTATTTGTTGCGAAAAATATGTAATTATGCTAGCATATAAATACCTCTCGCTGTACGATCGTATCCGTCGAACGTTGTTGCAGTGGGCGGAAAAACTACTGTGAATCGATACGAATGAAAGGGGAAAGTAATTTATGAGATTCAAAAAAAGCATCAGGATTCTGGCTGCAGGAATCCTCTCCGCGTTCGTGCTGGTGGTATCCGGCGCGGCGGGAAATGAAGCCGCTGTGGTGGAAGCGGCTCCGGGCAGCATGATTGTGACGGCAGCTATCAGCGGCAAGGACGTAAACGTGACGGCCAGCGCAACCAGCGCACCGGCCAGCGATGACGGAATGCTTTACCTGTTCGCGGAACCGATTTATTCCGACGCGATTACGACGAACGCACTGGCAAGCGCACCGGCAGGAACCAACGCCACATTTACCACACCGCTGAATGCCAACAGTGCGGACTCCCGTCTGTACTCCAAATTTATCGTGGCTGCTCTGCAGGGCGGACAGTATGTGCCGGTTAATACAGGCGCATATATTGTAAATCCGGAAGCGATCGCGGATCATACAGTGGGCAGAACGAACGCAGGCAAGAAGGGGCTTTTGATCGACCCGGCGAAACTGGCGGGCGGCGAACTTGTTGATCTGGGCGTTAAGCAGGCGATTTACAATATTCCGATCTCCAATATCCTGGGGCCCACAACAAATGCAAGCTATCCCACCGTTAATTATAACTACAACGGTAAGACATATCAGTTTAACGGTCTTGTGGTAGCAGAGTACGACAATATTTTCAAGACACTTTCTGACAGAGGCATTGCAATTACGGCAGCGCTTCTGAACAACAACGACGGCAGATTCCCGTATATGCTGCATCCGCTTTCCAGAGACGGTTCTGCGTGCCCGTATTATGCATTCAATACGGCGGAGCCGCAGGGTGTGGAAACAATCGCAGCGGCTGCTTCTTTCCTTGCAGAGCGTTACTCCAATCAGGGCAAGGGCAAGGTTGACAACTGGATCGTCGGCAACGAAGTAACGGCGAGAGTAGAGTGGAACTACATCAACATTCAGGATCTGAATGCATATGTCAACGAATACGCGGAAGCATACCGTTTGTTCTACAACGGCATTAAGAGCAGAAATGCCAATGCCAATGTATATATCTGTATCGATCAGCAGTGGGACAGAAACAGAAGAGAAATCGGCAAATATGACAGCAAGGATCTGATTGATTCCTTCAACGCCAATATCGCCGCAGGCGGCAATATCGACTGGGGTCTGGCATGCCATCCCATGCCGCTGCCTCTGACATGGGCTCCTTACTGGACGACAGGCGCTTATTACAAGAATCTTGTAAAGCACAATGTGGGAAGCGCATATGTCACCATGGAAAACATCGAAGTTCTGACAGACTATATGTGCAGACCGGAACTGCTCGCACCGAACGGACAGGTACGTTCCATTATCGCCAGCGAAGTTGGTTATACTTCTTCACAGGGCGAAGACATGCAGGCAGCTTCTTTCGTACACGGTTATCTGCAGGCTGAAAACAATCAGCATATCGACGCATTCATTCTCTCCAGAGAGACGGATGTGGCGGCAGAGATCGGCCAGGGCCTGGCATTTGGTCTGACAAATGTGGACGGAAGCCCGAAGCTTGTATATGATTTCTATAAGAATATTGATACAGGCAATGCGGCTGCTTACACGGAACAGGCAAAGGCATGGATGGGTATCTCTGACTGGGGTCAGGTTATCACGGCAAGATAGGAATTATGCCGCAGGAGGTTGACATGAAGAAAAAGGCGGTAACGTTGCTTGCAGGAATGGCGCTGTGTCTGCTCTGCTTTCTCGGAAGCGGCAGGGAGGCGGCGGCGCAGGAGGAGCAGGCGGCAATAGCGATTACTCCTTACACAGCATATCTTTCCATGAAAGCGGATACGGAAGTACATATGATGCCGGGAACCGCATGGATAGTTCTGGGCAGTCTGCGCGAAGGGCAGCCTGCCATTGCAACCGGAAAGACGGATAACGGATGGCTGCAGATCTACTATGTGGGTATGACCGGATATATTCCCGGTGATGCGGTGGAGGAGTATACGGTTCCGCCGCCGACTGTCTGGCGGGAGATCACCATCGAAGGTGAGATTAAGATCAATGCGCTTGGCGATAGCATTACGTATGGCGATAAGCTGTCGGACAGAGGGCAGGCGTTTCCCGGTGTGGTTGCCGCAAAAGCAGGCGCGGTGACACTGAATAACTACGGATGGAACGGTTCCAGCATCGGCGGGCCGCATCCCGACAGGCTGATTGACCGGTATCCCGCGATGGAACCGGATGCCAATCTGATTCTCGTGCTGGGAGGCACCAATGATTATGCACAGTTTAACAAGATGGGCACGCCCGTCGGCGCGATGGGTGATCTGACGCCGGATACGTTTTACGGTGCGCTGAATCTGTTGATGTGCGGCCTGAAACAGAAATACCCGGACGGGGAAGTGGTATTTATGACGCCGCTGCGCCGGGTAGGCTATATGCGGCGGAACCAGAACGGTTACTATCTGAACCAGTATGTGACTGCCATACAGGAGATGGCGGCATTCTGGGGGATTCGTGTGATTGATCTTTTCAATGAGCCGGAGCTGGATTTTTCCAGCAAACAAGCGGCATATCTGGTGGACGGCCTGCATCCCAATGCCGCGGGGCATGGGCTGGTAGGCGCATGTGTGTACCGTAAGCTGTTTGACAATCCATATTGAGTTACGGCATATGGCAGAAATGACAGGGCCGGCGTTGCATCAGAACGCCGGCCCTGTTATAAGATAAGAGAATGATTCGGCAGGCAGGAGGGAAAAATATGGCAAAGTATGTGATGGCGCTGGATGCAGGGACGACGAGCAATCGCTGTATTCTGTTTCAGAAAAACGGGGAAATATGCAGTATGGCACAGAAAGAATTTACGCAGTATTTCCCGCGGCCGGGTTGGGTGGAACACGACGCGAATGAAATCTGGTCCACGCAGCTCGGCGTAGCGGTGGAGGCCATGTCAAAGGTCGGCGCGACGGCGGAAGACATTGCGGCGATCGGCATAACAAATCAGCGTGAGACAGCGATTGTGTGGGATAAGAAGACCGGAGAGCCGATCTGTCACGCCATCGTATGGCAGTGCCGGCGGACTTCGGAGTATTGTGACCGCTTAAAGGAAAAAGGGTTGACAGATACGTTTCGGGAAAAGACAGGTCTGGTGATCGATGCCTATTTTTCCGCCACAAAGATACGATGGATTCTGGATCATGTGGAGGGAGCAAGGGAGCGGGCGCAGGCGGGAGAACTTCTGTTTGGCACGGTTGAGACATGGCTGATCTGGAAGCTGACAAAGGGCAGGGTGCATGTCACCGACTATTCCAATGCATCCCGTACGATGCTGTTCGACATTCGGAAATTGCAGTGGGACCCGGAGATATTGCGGGAGCTTGATATTCCGGCCTGCATGCTGCCGGAAGTAAAGCCGTCGAGCTGCGTTTACGGAGAGGCGGACGCCTCTTTCTTCGGCGGTTCCATTCCGATCGGCGGGGCGGCCGGCGATCAGCAGGCGGCGCTGTTCGGTCAGACGTGCTTTTCGGCAGGAGAGGCGAAAAACACATATGGAACGGGATGCTTTCTTTTGATGAATACCGGGGAAAAGCCGGTTTATTCGAAGAACGGACTTGTCACGACCATCGCCTGGGGACTGGGCGATACCGTAAACTATGCGCTGGAAGGTTCTGTCTTTTCGGCGGGAGCAGCGGTGCAGTGGCTGCGGGATGAGATGCGGCTGATTGATTCCGCGGCGGATTCCGAATATATGGCTTCCCGTGTGCCGGATACGAACGGCTGTTATGTCGTTCCGGCTTTTACCGGCCTGGGCGCGCCCCACTGGGATCAGTACGCGCGGGGGACGATCATGGGCATTACCCGGGGTGTCAACAAATATCATGTGATCCGTGCCACGCTGGAGTCACTTGCCTTTCAGGTGGAGGATGTGGCGGCGGCGATGACGGCGGATTCCGGTATCGCCATAAAGTCGTTGAAGGTGGACGGCGGCGCCTGCGCCAATAATTTTCTGATGCAGTTTCAGGCCGACATCAGCAACGTACCGGTGAACAGGCCCGTGTGTGTGGAGACGACTGCGATGGGCGCGGCGTATCTGGCCGGTCTTGCCGTCGGATACTGGAAAAGCAGGGAAGAAGTGATACAGAACTGGCAGACGGACAGGATATTTATGCCTGACATGGAGGATGTGCGGCGGAATGCGGCCATCGCCGACTGGAATAAAGCCGTGCGGTGTGCGTATGGATGGGCGAAAGAAATATGAGAATGGGAGAACAGAGCATCATGTATGACGTGTGTATTATCGGCGCCGGCGTTACGGGATGTGCGATTGCGAGGGAACTGTCCCGCTACCGGGTCAGTGTCTGCGTCGTGGAGCGGTGTGAAGACGTGTGCTGCGGTACCTCGAAGGCAAACAGCGCCATTGTGCATGCAGGATACGATGCGGCCAATGGCTCTTTGATGGCGCAGTTGAATGTAAAAGGGAATGCGATGATGGAGGCGTTGTCACGGGAACTGGATTTTCCCTTTTCCCGGAACGGCTCTCTCGTAACCTGTCTGCGGGAAGCGGACATTCCCGGTCTGGAGACGCTGCTTGAGCGGGGAATAAAAAACGGCGTTACGGGTTTGCGGATTCTTTCCCGGGAGGAGGCGCATGCCCTGGAACCGAATCTTTCCGATGCGGTGGCGGCGGCGCTGTATGCGCCTACGGGCGGAATCGTATGCCCGTTTCTGCTGACGATTGCGCTGGCGGAAAATGCGGCCGTCAACGGTGTGACATTTCGCTTTGACACGGCGGTGACAGCGGTCCGCAGGGAGAACGGACAGTATATTTTGAATACGCGGCAGGGGCAGATCAAAAGCCGCTTTGTTGTCAATGCGGCCGGCGTATATGCGGATGTCTTTCACAATATGGTAAGCGAAGACAAGATTCGCATAACGCCCAGACGGGGCGAATATTGCCTGCTGGACCGGACTGCCGGCGGGCATGTGCGGTATACGATATTTACGCTGCCGACGGAGCGGGGAAAGGGCGTACTCGTGACACCGACCGTCCATGGCAATCTGCTCGCAGGGCCTACGGCGGCGGACATTGCGGACAAAGAAGGCACAAATACAACGCGCGGCGGTCTGAATGAGGTGATGGAGAAAGCGGCGCAGGTTGTGCGGGACATTCCGTTCCGGCAGACGATTACTTCTTTTTCCGGGCTGCGCGCCCATGAAGACGGACATGATTTTATCATCGGGGAACTGACGGATGCGCCGGGCTTTATCGATGCGGCGGGAATCGAGTCGCCGGGCCTTACGGCGGCGCCCGCTGTCGGTGTGATGGTGGCGGATCTGCTGCGTGAGCGTTTGTGCCTGCAGAAAAACGATTCGTTTCAGGCAGAGCGCAGAGGGATTTTGCGACCCGCCGATCTGTCAGTGGAAGAACAGAGTGAACTGATCCGGAGGAATCCGGCTTACGGTACGATTGTCTGCCGCTGTGAATCGGTCACGGAGGGAGAGATTATCGATGCCATCCGCAGACCGGTCGGAGCCAGATCGCTGGACGGCGTGAAACGCCGTACACGTGCGGGGATGGGCAGGTGCCAGTCGGGGTTTTGCAGCCCGAGGGTGATGGAGATATTGGCCCGGGAGCTGGATATTCCGACGGAGGCAGTCACCAAATCCGGCGGCGGATCGCACATTGTGGTAAATCGTACGGGAAAAGGCGGGCAGGAGGGAACGGCATTGTGAAAGGATATGAATATGATATTGTGGTGGTCGGCGGCGGTCCTGCCGGGCTGGCGGCGGCGGTGGCGGCGTGGGACGCCGGGGCAGCCGGCATTCTCATACTGGAACGGGACCGGGAGCCGGGCGGGATTTTGAATCAGTGTATTCACAACGGATTCGGCCTGCATACCTTCCGGGAGGAACTCACCGGACCGGAATATGCAGCGCGGTTTATCGCGATGGTCAGAGAACGGGGCATCGTATGCATGACGGATACGATGGTAACGGACATCGGCAGTGACAAGACCGTGACAGCGGTGAACCGGACGGAAGGGGTGTTTCGGATTCGGGCAGGCGCGGTCGTGCTGGCTATGGGCTGCCGGGAGCGGGCCAGAGGCGCGCTGCATATCGCGGGCAGTCGTCCGGCCGGCATTTTTTCCGCCGGTACGGCGCAGCGGCTTGTTAATATGGAGGGGTATCTGCCGGGCCGGGAAGT
>CAJUCC010000072.1 GCA_910585205.1 uncultured Lachnospiraceae bacterium | reverse complement strand
TTACCAGCTTCAAAATGTCTTTCTCGCTCCGCAGATAGGCAAAGGGATTGTAGCGCATTGTTGTCCCCAAATTGCTCTTGGAATGACTTGTAAGCGCCCTAATCTGCAGTGTGTCCACATCCAGAAACACGAACTGACTGTCTGTCGGAGACGCAAACACCAGCTCATTTCGATACCCAATGATACCGCCCGTCTGCCATTCCCCTTCCACATATCGCACATTGAATGCTTTGATTCCGTCAATATAATTGACCGTCTCCGTTTTAATATTAAAGCGGATCACATACGGATACCGGAACGGAAACAGAAAAATATAGTTCTCATTGTACCAGCAGCCATGAAAAGCACCCGCGCAGGAAATCGGGTCTTTGAAACTGATTTTTTTTACGATCTTCTTATCTCGAATTATCAAAATATGCTGCGCATTCCGCGGAATCACATAAACCGTATCTCCCATTTCGGTTACGCGCATATAATATCCGCCGCCGGAATACCCACTCTCCAAATCCATGAAAAACCTATAATGATAATCGTTTTTTTCCGAATACCACAACTGGTTGTTGGCCGTTACCTGATAACGATCATTCCCATTCACATCAAGCGCAGGACGTATTCGCTCCCCGCGCCAGTCATCTTTCTCCGGAAGCGAATCGATCATATTATTGAATATAAACAGCGGTTTCCCGGCCACACCGAAAAGCGAAGTCACACTTGTGCCCGCATCTCCGATATATACGTCCGACAGAGCGATTGTGCTCTCAATATCCGGCGTCTTGTCATATATCCCCCATCCCTCACGGATAAAGGTATCCCGAAGTTCCTCGAACCGGTGTTTAAACGGTTTCCGCATGGAATCAAATGTGGATTCCAGCAGCGGATGCGGCCGCCAGAGCAGGCAGGCGTCATCCCGGCCTCTGAACGTGTCAAAAACATAGCGCATTTTGTTCAAAAACGCTTCCGTGTTCTCAAGCATCCCTGTCAGGCTGGTATTGTAAAAATACACCTTCCGCCCCTTCATTTTTTCCGCCCAGTCTGCCGGCGGCGCCGGCGGATTCTGGCATTTATGTATCACACTGTCAAATTTGGGCGAACCCATGACAAGAAACTTTTGATCCGGTATGCCGGGATCAAAAAACTTCTTGTACTTTTCGGACTGAATTACTATGTAATCGGCGTGGATATAAGCCGGGCACATGGCCTGTGCTTCACTCATCCCGCCTGCCGTCGCATAATAAGGTACATATACTAAACAATTTGTATACTTTTTAATATGTGCAGAATAATAAACCGGATGGACACTTGTCACATAATTCACATCATCGTAAGGATTGTGAATATATACGACATCCGGTTCTCTTTCTTCTATATGATAGGTGTCGTAATGTACGACCGGTACATAGGCCGGTAGTTCACCGCCCTCATAATGGCAGGTGTCAAACGAACCGTCCGGCTTGCGGTCATAATACGGTATCGGCACAACATAAGCGTCACAGTCCGGATCGGCGTCCGCAGCACGCCAGATACTTTCCAGCGAATCCCACATCGACGCCTTATACGGAAAAAATACGACTTCCGTCCGCGCCTTAATCGCATTACGCACACTGTTTTCAATCGGGATCAGCGACTTGCGCAGCCGTTTGCCAACCAGATTCGAATTCACCGTACTGCCGCCGGCAATCTCCTCATGAATCTGATAAACCAGTTCGCAATACGCTTCCAGCAGAGGGATCGTCTGGAATCCCTCTCCTTCTGTTTTTTCAATCAAGTCTCCCAGACTTACGGCGCCTTCCTGGCACTGACCCAGCAGCTCCATCGCCGCCCCATACTGCCGGCTTTCCAGAAGCTTTTTTATCTCATCATGCGCCTGACTGAGCAGTTTGATAAAATCTTCCGCCTGCCTTTTCTGCGCTTTCTTCATCTCTTTATCCCTTTCATTGCCCGGCCGTTTCGGCACCGTTTCTTTTTATATTAATAAGGCATATTGGTCATCCTTTCCCGGATGATGCGGATACCTTCCGCTTCGCTCCCTGCTACCTCATGTCCGCCGTTATGCCATACATCGCGGCTTCCGCACATGTTCACAGGGTCCTGGCATACCCAATACGCAGAATCCGGTCTTCCCGGCCTTCTGCCTTCTAATGCCGTTCTTTCTTTTTTTATATCAGGAACACCCCATCCGGTCCTTACAGCCTGCCGCTTTTCCGGTAAAATCCCGTCATACTGCCGGAATTTATCCGAATGGTTGTTCTTATGACCACCTGTACTGCGTCCGAAAAGTCCGTCCGTCACCGGATGATCTTACCTTCCCGGCCGCGTTTTAATACATTTTCCGCGGTATTGGTCTTTTCCACTGCCGTATACCCGCAGCTCCCGCATACAAAAACGCCGTCTTTTTTCCTTCCCGGTGCGCCGCAGCGACTGCACTCCCGGCTGATATTTTTTCCGAGAACCTCCACAATCTCCACAGACTGTTCCCGGCTCTTCTGTGTCAGCCGTTCGCGGATATATCCCCGCTGCCACAACGTCACACTGTTATTGATCTCCCGGTTAAAACCGCCGGGCTGTGCCGCCGGCAGCTTTACCATATAGATAATCTGCGGTTTTTCCTCCCGTAAAAACCGATTCAGCTCACGGTTAATATAACTGTGCATCTGTTCCACATAACGCCGTTTCTTAGTATAATATTTTTTTCTGCCCGGATTGTCCGCCCGGTTGCGGCTGTAACTGACGGTCTGCTGCCTCATCCATTCCGCATACGCGCTCTGATAAGCGCCAAGTTCCTCGCCATAGCGGTTCCCTCGATCCGTTGTCAGCATGACAAACATCCCCATCGCCACTCCCACCTGATTTGTGTAATCCGCATGGGTACGTACCGCCACATTGACAGGCACCATAATCTCAATCTTGCACTCCTCGGGATATAGCTTGATGTATAACTGGCTTGCATAGCGGTTATTATCCGTAAGCGCTACAAAGACCCGCTTCCGGCTCTGTTTTGTGGAAATATATATCCCGTGATCTGCATAACGATATGCCCGCTCTGAGATGGGAAATCCTGCTGCCAGATCGGTATGCTGCCGCACATGGTATTTGCGCACCTGACGCCGCAGATAACGGTGCAGTTTTCCGGCATCCACCCGTCCGGCCAGTTCATTATGCCTTTTCTGAATCTCTGCAGGCAGCATTACCTGTTTCTGATTCAGCACCGCGTCAAATGCATTGCCCGTTTTCAGCAGAAAACGCAGATAATGTTTCTCCTCCGGGTTTAAACTTTCATTTTTTCCCGTGAGTTTTAAAACTTTTGTCTTCGTCCGCGACCACTGGCTCTTAATATCTCCCAATGCATCAAAAACGGCCAGATAAAAGTAGACGGAAGGCAGCCCCAATTCCTGTCGCAGTCCGCCCGCTGTCATTTCGTTCTGCACCGTATATCCGGGATAAATTTTTGACAAACTGGCTATGCCGCCATAACGCTCATATACATAATTTTTCACAGTGCGGTAGTCTTCCGCGATCTCACGGAGTTTTTCCATATCCGCCGCAGAAACCGCTTCCTTACTGTACTGGTGAATGGTCTTACATACCATGACAGGCGGCATTTTTGATTTCCCTTTGAAGATGATTTCGCAGATTATTAAAATCTGCGAAAGGTGATAATCAGGCATTGCCATTGTGCAGAATTTTTATGTTCTGACCCTTGCTCTGACCCGCTAAAGAAAACAGAATAAATTACCGATATATGATAAACAGACGGAAAAGCGGTCGAAAATTGACCCTTACGCTGACCCCTGATACAAAAAGAGGAAGAAATTTTTGACATGAAAACTGGAACTATTTTCCCATTTTACCCTGCTTTATTGACAAACCAGAGAGATAATGCTAAACTTGAAGTCGTACAAAAGGCTGTTTTACAGGCAAAACAACCAATATTTTGAAACAATCACCTTTCGCAGATTTTAATAATCTGCGAATTTTTTAATATCCCCAAACACAGCTACGCGCCTCTCCGCATATGTGAACGGAACCGAAGATAATTTTCCGGTATTACAAAAAAGACATTAGCAAAATGTGCTAATGTCTTTTTCTATGCCGGCGACCGGAATCGAACCGGTACGGGAGGTTAGTCCCGCAGGATTTTAAGTCCTGTGCGTCTGCCAGTTCCGCCACGCCGGCATAACCTATGAAGGTTAATGGGACCTATAGG
>CAJUCC010000071.1 GCA_910585205.1 uncultured Lachnospiraceae bacterium | reverse complement strand
GCCACATATTTAATATAACCGCCGCGAATGGTAAACGCATGACTGTCAATAACACAATCCGCCGGTCTTTCTTTAAAACGGTCTCCTACAAGATTTTTCAGTTTCATCTGCTCATCCTCACTTTTCATCCAAATGAATTTTACTTTGCGGGATTTCCCGAATGATAAAAAGCCCCTTATTTTTCCTAAGAAAAACAAGGGACCAATTTTCCAATCGGTGGTACCACCCTTTTTAACCGGCCGCAGCCGATTCACTCCGTTTCGCCGATAACGCCGGCCGGCGCTGAACTTTCATCCAGAAGCTCCAAGGCAGGTTCGACAGACTTTTGCGGAAATCTCACACCAGTCGTTTCCTCTCTGAAGCACAGCCCCTGTCTACTAGTCCTCTTCGTCGCTCTGTCTGCCATTATAAATGAGGCAAAACTACTTGTCAAGCGGAAATGCCGCCCCGTCCTGCAGTCCGATATAAATATCGATTTCCGCATGTTCCATGTCGGCGTTCCGATATTCCTCAAAATCACAGCGGTACGCCCGCGGCAAATCCATCCTGCCGATTTCCTCCCATGCCGCAGCCACCGCCGTATGCATGTTCCCCCGTACGGCAAAGCGGACATAACGGCCGGCCGGAATCCGGCAGACCGTAAGCGTCCCCGCTTCCGGCTCCGCACTGACTTCACAGGCTGTCAGTACCGTGTAATCGGCTTTTTCCTCCTGTGTATAATCGGTATAAATGCCAAGCGCCCGGTCATTTACCTTATTCGGAATGGAAGCAAAGATCCCTTCACTGAAAAACCGATTCCACAGTCCGCCGATCA
This sequence comes from uncultured Lachnospiraceae bacterium, assembly GCA_910585205.1. GTDB lineage: Bacteria > Bacillota > Clostridia > Lachnospirales > Lachnospiraceae > VSOB01. The sequence continues at coordinate 8,971 of CAJUCC010000071.1, read as the reverse complement.
CGGCGCCCATGTCCGGGGACGCATTGGAGGTGCGCGCCGCAATACCGGCCGTTATTTTTTCTTCCAGTGTCACAATTTCGTAATTCATATGCTGTCTCCTTTTGTTTTATTTGATAACCACAGTATAACCGATAAAAGGAGACATCCTGTGTCAGGTTTTTATGCTACACCGTTTCTTTTTGATTGATATAAGGAATCAATCCCTCCGCCCGGATAATTTTCTGCATAAATTCCGGAAAAGCCTGTCCCTGCCACGACTCCCCTTTGGTAACATCCGTTATTAAACCGCTGTCAAAATCGATCTCCACCACGTCGCCGGCCCCGATTGCCCGCGCCGCCTCCGGGCATTCGATAATCGGAAGCCCGATATTGATCGCGTTGCGGTAAAAAATTCTCGCGAATGTTTCCGCTATCACACAGCTCACGCCTGCCGCCTTGATGGCAATGGGCGCATGCTCTCTGGAAGATCCGCAGCCAAAATTTTTCCGGGCTACGATAATATCCCCTTTTTGAACCTTTTGTATAAATGTTGTGTCAATATCTTCCATACAATGCTGTGCCAGTTCCGCCGGATCGGAAGAATTCAGATACCTTGCGGGAATAATCACGTCCGTGTCCACATTATCGCCATATTGAAATACCGTGCCTTTTACTTTCATAATTCCTCTCCTTTCAGTCGAGCTCTTCCGGTGCGGAAATCTTTCCGGTGACGGCGCTGGCCGCCGCCACGGCCGGACTCGCCAGATACACTTCCGATTCCACATGTCCCATACGGCCTACGAAATTGCGGTTCGTCGTGGAAACGCAGCGTTCGCCTGCCGCCAGAATCCCCATATAACCGCCGAGACACGGCCCGCACGTAGGCGTGCTTACCACGGCGCCTGCCTCGATAAAGATTTTCAAAAGCCCCTCTTCCATGGCCTGCATATAAATCGCCTGTGTCGCCGGCAGAATAATGCAGCGCATCCCTTTCGCCACATGCCGCCCTTTCAGCACACGGGCAGCGGTGCGCATATCATCCAGCCTGCCGTTCGTGCAGGAGCCGATCACAACCTGATCGATTCTCACATCCTCCGTGATCTCATCGATCGTCTTTGTATTTTCCGGGAGATGCGGGAAAGCAACCGTCGGCCGTAAAGCGCTTAAGTCAATCGTATAAACCGCATCGTAGACCGCATCTTCGTCGGCCTCATATACGGTATACGCACGCTGCGAATGTTCTTTCATATAAGCGGCCGCTTTCTCATCGACCGGGAAGATACCGTTTTTGCCGCCGGCCTCGATCGCCATATTGGCAATGGTAAAGCGGTCATCCATCGACAGATTCGCCACGCCGTCCCCCACAAATTCCATGGACTTGTATAACGCGCCGTCCACCCCGATCATGCCGATAATGTGCAAAATCACGTCTTTCCCGCTGACCCACGCCGAAGGCTTTCCCGTAAGGCAAAACCGGATAGCGGAAGGAACCTTAAACCATGCCTTTCCCGTCGCCATACCCGCAGCCATATCCGTGCTGCCGACGCCGGTGGAAAACGCTCCCAGAGCGCCGTATGTACAGGTATGGGAGTCCGCACCGATCACCACATCCCCCGCCACGGTCAGCCCTTTCTCCGGCAGCAGCGCATGTTCGATTCCCATCTCTCCGACCTCAAAATAGTTCGTTATCGCATGTTTGTGGGCAAACTCCCGGACGCATTTACAATGCTCTGCCGATTTAATATCTTTATTGGGCACAAAATGATCCGGCACAAGGGCAATCTTATCCTTATCAAATACCCCTTTCGTGTTCATCTTTTCCATTTCCTTAATCGCCACCGGGCTTGTAATATCATTGCCCAGTACCAGATCCAGATCCGCCTCGATCAGCTGTCCGGCCTCCACACAGGCAAGCCCGGCGTGCGCCGCCAGAATCTTCTGCGTCATTGTCATTCCCATGATTCCAATTCCTCCTTTTTCAATGCCTCCGCCCTCCGGCGGTATCATTTCTGCCGACGGCCTCCGTGCAGAGCCCGGAACCGCTCTGATTTCGCCCGTCAGACAGGAATTTCTGTTCCCACTGCGCTCGAAAACGCCTCGCTGAGTGTTCCTATTATACCACATACCAATGCCGTTTCAAAATATCCGCATTTCATATTTACCATAACTGTATATTATGATAGGATATTTATATTATAACCTTATAACCATTGCCCGATCACGTATTACCTCACAGGAGCTTCCATGAACCCGAATTTAAATCTCTATCACATTTTCCATACCGTGGCCGAATGCGGCAATATCTCCGCGGCCGCAAACCGGCTCTTTATCAGCCAGCCCGCGATCAGCAAATCCATTTCCCGTCTGGAACAGAATCTGAACACAACGCTTTTTGTCCGCAGTTCCCGCGGCGTTTCGCTGACACCCGAGGGAGAAATTCTGCAAAAGCAGGTCGACAGCGCCTTTGCCTCCATCCAGCAGGGAGAAGATCTGCTGCGCAAAGCAGAAGAACTCGGCATGGGGCGCCTGTCCATCGGCGTCAGCACCACACTCTGCCGTTATGTGCTTCTTCCCTGCCTGCGCGCCTTTATCCATCAAAATCCCCATATCCGTATCTCCGTCTCCTGCCAGTCCAGCAATCAGACGATAAAAGCGCTGGAAAACGGTGAGATTGACATCGGCCTGACCGGTGAATCGGAACGGGCCGGAAAGCTGCTCTTCGATCCGCTGCGGGAAATTCAGGATATTTTTGTCACGACAAAGACCTATCTGGAAAATCTGAAAACGCGAATGCAGATCGAACATGCGGGACATCAGGAATCGATCTATTCCCATGCCACACTGCTTCTTCTCGACAAGGACAACCTGTCCAGACAATATGTAAATCAATACCTGAGCCGGGAAATGACCGGCAATGACCGCCTGATCGAAGTGACGACAATGGATTTGCTGATAGAATTCGCCCGGATCGATATGGGCGTGGCCTGTGTGATCTCCGAATTCGTAAAAGAAGATCTGGAACAGGGGAAGCTGATCCGGCTGAAATCACCCGTGACAATTCCCCCGCGAAAGATCGGGTTTGCCTATGGTAAAACGGTCCGAAACAACCGGGCGGCGGCAGATTTTCTGGAATTTGTCAAAACATGACAAAGGCAGATCAATGCCCGCCAATGCACAGCCGGAGGGGACGGTAAAAGCGCTGCCCGCGGCGCTTCTGCCATCTCCTCCGGCCGTTGTCGCAATATCATACTGCTTTTATAAAAATAACATCTGATATTTTAATCCAGTTTATGAAAAATAATGCAATTCGGTTTGTCTACGGGAATCTCTTTGCCGTTCATCACAAGCAGTCCTTTTTCCAGGTCAACATTGAAAAACGTCATCGTATTCGACTCGTGGTTCAGTGATACGATATGACGCAGATCCGGGAAGAAGCTGGCATCCTTCGGATAATCGCCGCTGATCGGCAGGCAGAACAGTTTATCCAGCTCGCCGCTTTCATGATCCACCCGATAGACTACGACGCTGTTATCTCCCGCATTCGAACTGATAATATAATTATCATCCATGGAAAAATTCAATGTGCAGGCCGCGGAACCGCCCGCATGATAATTATTGAGTGTCGAAATTGTCTGAATCTTTTCAAACTCGGGATTTCCCTTCACTTTCTGATACCGGTACACATCAATGGTGTTTTTCAGTTCATGCACAATGTAGAGAAATTTCCCGTCCTTCGTAAACTTGACATGACGCGGCGCAGACTCGATTTCGCTGCGGATCATATCGATCTGTTTTACCCGGCCGGTAACATGGTCGAACCGGTATACATTGACATGATCCATCCCCAGATCGGCCGCCAGCAGATATTGATTATCCCGCGTCATTTTCACACAGCTGATATGGGGTCTGAAATTGCGTTCCGCAATACTGCCCAGTCCCTTGTGATACACTTCATCGGTAATTTCACCGATGCTGCCGTCCTCTTTCAGCCGCAGCACGGTAAGCTTGCCGTCGTGATAACCGGCTACAAACAGGTACGCATCGTTATAATCGGTTGACAGATAGCAGCCCCGCATACCATTGATAGAGCCGTGTCCCAATATGGCAAGATCGCCGCTCGCAGGATCGATCCGATAAGCCTCCACGCCCGTATCCGTAATGGAATACAAAAACTTCTGATTATGTGAAATGGTCACATAGGAAGAATTCGTAATCTTGACCTGATTTTTCTCGATCAGCCGGCCCCGTTCCAGATCCACATCATAGATTTTAATGCCGTACGCATCTCCCTTCTTCGTATAGGTAGATACATAGGCTACATACTTGTCTGTATTCATCTCTTTCACCCTCCATCTGCGTATTTATTGTATCATCTGCCAACAACAGGGTCAATAAAAATTCCCCCGATTTTCGGCATTATTTATCTTGACAAGGCCGTCGAACGCTGTATAATAGTTATCAGCGTTTGTTTAGTTTTAGTAAACTTTATGTTTATTATAGTGCTTATCGAGGTATTGGCATGAATATCGGAAGTAAGATAAAAGAGCTGCGCGTCCGAAAGGGGCTGACGCAGGAAGAACTGGCCGACCGTTCGGAGCTTTCCAAGGGATTTATCTCGCAGCTCGAGCGGGATCTGACCTCCCCTTCCATCGCGACACTGGTGGACATTCTTCAGTGTCTGGGTACGGATCTGAAAGATTTCTTCAATGAAGATACGGAAGAACAGATCGTATTCCACAAAGAAGACTATTTTGAAAAACTGGAAACCGACGGAAAACATATGATCGAGTGGATCATTCCCAACGCCCAGAAAAATATTATGGAACCGATCCGGCTGACGCTGGAACCCGAAGGTTCCACATATCCCGACAATCCCCACGAAGGAGAGGAATTCGGCTATGTACTTTCGGGCAGTATCACGCTCCATCTGGGAAAGAAAACCTATCCGGTAAAAAAGGGGGAGACTTTTTACTTTACCCCCAATACAACGCATTACATCACATGCGGAAAAAAGACGGGCGCCGTTGTCATATGGGTCAGCAGCCCGCCCAGTTTTTAACGTACACAGGAGGAAGCAGCCTTGCACAAACTGATTGATCTGCAGCATATATCCAAAGCCTTTGATTCCAATATCGTATTGGATGATATGAACCTTTACATTCGGGAGAATGAATTTCTCACACTCCTCGGGCCCAGCGGCTGTGGCAAGACGACGACCCTGCGCATTATCGGCGGCTTTGAAAATCCGGACAGGGGAAAAGTCATCTTCGACGGAACGGACATCACCGCCTTTCCGCCCAACAAACGGCAGTTAAATACGGTGTTTCAGAAATATGCCCTCTTTCCCCATATGAATATCGGGGAAAATATCGCCTTCGGCCTGCGCATCAAAAATAAACCCAAAGCCTATATTCAGGATAAAATCCGGTATGCCCTGAAACTTGTCAATCTGGACGGTTACGAAAAGCGGATGCCCGATTCCCTGAGCGGCGGCCAGCAGCAGCGGATTGCCATCGCCCGGGCCATTGTCAACGAACCCAAAGTCCTTTTGCTGGACGAACCGCTGGGCGCGCTGGACTTAAAACTCCGTCAGGATATGCAGTACGAACTGATCCGTCTGAAAAACGAACTCGGCATTACCTTTATCTATGTCACCCACGACCAGGAAGAAGCGCTTACCATGTCCGACACCATCGTCGTGATGAATCAGGGGTACATCCAGCAGATCGGCACGCCGGAAATGATCTACAACGAGCCGGAAAACGCCTTCGTCGCCGACTTTATCGGTGACAGCAATATTATCGACGGCATCATGATACAGGACAGGCTCGTGGAAATACTCGGCGTCCGGTTTCCCTGTGTGGACAGCGGATTTGGTGAAAACAAACCGGTCGATGTGGTAATCCGCCCCGAAGATGTCGAACTGACAACCTCGGGCGCCGGTATCTTACAGGGTACGGTCAGCCATATTATTTTCAAGGGTGTTCACTATGAAATGGAAGTAATGGCAAACGGTTTCGAATGGCTCGTGCAGTCCACCCGCATGTTCCCTGTCGGCACACAGGTCGGACTGTCCGTGGATCCGTACAATATTCAGATTATGAACAAACCGGCATCGGAGGACGAGGAGGCGATCGGAGTCAATGAATAAAAAAACGCTTGCGTTTCCCTATGTGTTGTGGGCCGCGGCTTTTATCGTCATCCCGCTCTGCATGGTCTTCTATTACGGCATGACCGATACGACCGGCGCATTCACACTGGAAAATATCATTACCATAGCCACCGCAGAACATGCCAAGGCGCTGCTTCTTTCCATTGAGCTGTCGTTTGTCAGCACCCTGATCTGCTTTTTGCTGGCATATCCGCTTGCCATGATACTTACCAATATGAACGTCAGTCAGCACAGCTTTATCGTGCTTATTTTCATCCTCCCCATGTGGATGAATTTTTTGCTGCGCACACTGGCATGGCAGACATTGCTTGAAAAAACAGGTGTTATTAACAGTATTCTGGGATTTCTGCACCTCCCGGCCCTGGAAATTATCAATACCCCCGGCGCCATTGTCCTCGGTATGGTCTATAACTTCCTGCCGTTTATGGTGCTGCCCATTTATAATGCACTGACCAAAATCGATAACAACGTAATCAACGCTGCCCGTGACCTTGGCGCCAACGGGGTGCAGACCTTTTTCCGTGTCACGCTTCCGCTGTCCGTACCCGGCATTATCAGCGGCGTTACGATGGTATTTATTCCGGCACTGACAACCTTTGTCATCAGCACCCTTCTGGGCGGAAGCAAAATTCTGCTGATCGGCAATGTTATCGAACAGGAATTCACACAGACCGGCAACTGGCATCTGGGCAGCGGCCTGTCCATCGTGCTGATGATCTTTATTATCGTCAATATGGTTATAGAAGCCATATCGGATCGGGAAGGAGAACACACATCATTATGAGAAATACCCTGCGCAAGATCTATATCGCACTGATCTTTCTGTTTTTGTATGCGCCCATCCTGACGCTGATTGTCCTGTCTTTCAATGACAGCCGGACAAGGGCGAAATGGGGCGGTTTTACGACAAGATGGTATCTTTCCATGTTTCGAAATCAGGCTATTTTACAGGCTCTTACCAATACGCTCATCATCGCCTTTCTGTCGGCTCTGATCGCGACCGTGATCGGTACGGTCGCCTGCATTTCCATGCAGATGATGAAACGAGGAAGCCGCGCCGTCATTATGGGAATCACCAATATTCCCATGCTGAACGCGGACATTGTGACAGGGATCTCCCTGATGCTGCTGTTTATCACACTCGGCCTGCGTTTTGGTTTTATGACCATACTGCTCTCTCACATAACATTTAATATCCCTTATGTGATATTGAGCGTCATGCCCCGTATGAAACAACTGAATCCAAGCGTCTACGAAGCCGCGCTGGATCTCGGTGCATCCCATATACAGGCGTTTTTCAAAGTGGTCTTCCCCGACATCCTGCCGGGCGTACTCTCCGGCTTTCTGATGGCCTTTACCATGTCTCTGGATGATTTTATTATCACCCATTTTACAAAAGGGCCCGGTGTGGACACCCTGTCCACCAAAATTTATACGGAAGTCAAAAAAGGGATCAAACCGGAAATGTACGCGTTATCGACACTGATTTTTGTGACGGTTCTGCTGCTCTTAATTCTCGTCAACAAAACCCCTTCCGGGAAAAGTACGGAAAAAAGAAAACTGCAGCCGGCCAAACAATAACCAAAAACAATATGAGGAGGAATCATTATGAAAAAAAGAGCACTTGTTATTGTAATGCTTATAACAAGCGTGCTTTCCCTTACCGCCTGCGGCTCCGGCTCCGGCGGCAAAAACGGGGAGGTCGTCGTTTACAACTGGGGGGAATATATCGATCCCGATGTCCTGACCGCTTTCGAAGAAGAGACCGGCATTCATGTCATCTATGATGAATTTGAGACAAACGAGATCATGTATCCCAAAGTGGAAGCCGGCGCATCGGCATACGACGTCGTCTGCCCTTCCGACTATATGATACGGAAAATGATCGACAACGATCTGCTCGCACCGCTGGATTTTGACAAAATTCCCAACGCCAGAAAATACATCGGCGCACAGTATTTCGAGCAGTCCAGAGAATTCGACCCCACCGGTGAATATTCCATTCCCTACTGCTGGGGAACCGTCGGCATCCTCTACAATAAGACAATGGTCGATGAACCGGTCGATTCCTGGGATATACTCTGGAATGAAAAATATGCCGACAATATTCTGATGCAGGATTCGGTCCGCGACGCCTTTATGGTCGCCCTGAAACGCAGCGGCGCTTCCATGAACTCTCTCGACGAAGCCGAACTGCAGGCCGCAAAAGATGCCCTGATCGCCCAAAAACCGCTTGTGCAGGCTTACGTGATCGATCAGGTGCGGGATAAAATGATCGGCGGCGAAGCGGCCCTGGGCGTAATCTATTCCGGGGAAGCCATCTATACCCAGCGCGAAAATCCCGATCTGGAATATGTGATTCCCGCAGAAGGCACCAACGTGTGGATCGATTCCTGGGTCATTCCCAAAAATGCCCCCAACCGGGAAAACGCCGAAAAATTTATCGACTATATGTGCCGTCCCGATATAGCGCTGAAAAACTTTGAATACATCACCTATTCCACTCCCAATGAGGGCGCCCGGGAACTGATCGAAGATGCCGACATCAAAAATTCTCCCATCGCCTTTCCCGATTTGTCGCAGTATGACAATCTGGAAACCTTCTCCTATCTCGGCGAGGAAGGCGACAGCCTCTACAACGAACTTTGGAAAGAAGTGAAATCAGAATAAGAAACACCGCCTGTGAAAATTCATTTTCACAGGCGGTATTGTTATCCCGCGCAGCCCTTTCTCAACCGGCACCATATCCGAAATCAATCACTGTCCCGGTGTCATATGCCGCATCCAGCGCATCCGTATCAAAGCCACTCCCGTCAAAAG
>CAJUCC010000070.1 GCA_910585205.1 uncultured Lachnospiraceae bacterium | reverse complement strand
CAATTTTTATTGCTTTTATTATAATATATATCGGCACAAAATCAAGAACTTTTAGGCAGAAAAAGGAAATTTTTCAAATTCTCCGGGCAATAAAATAAGAGCACCGGAACGATCTTCCGGTGCTCTCAGACACTACTGCAGGAAAAGGGACTTGAACCCTCATGAGCGCAATGCTCACACGGACCTGAACCGTGCGCGTCTGCCAATTCCGCCATTCCTGCATGCGTGCGGGAGATGGGACTTGAACCCACACGTCTATACGGACACAAGATCCTTAGTCTTGCCTGTCTGCCAATTCCAGCACTCCCGCATTTACGTGCCGCAAGTAGTATACTATCACCTTTCCCCCGGGAAGTCAATACCTCTTTTGAAAAAAATCGACTTTTTTTTCAAAACATGGCAGACCGGCTGAAATGCCGGGCAAAACCCTCCCGTTTTCAATCCCGGTACACCAATGCATACGCCGCCGTGCAGTCCGTTTCAAACTGTACTTTGTTTCCTCTCTCATACAGATTTTCCAGCACGTCCGGCCGGCCTTTGTATACCCGCAGCATTCGGAACTGTCTGCCCGGTTTCTGATATTCCGCCGGAATGTCAAACAAAAGCTGTACCGTATAATCCAGCTTTTCCAACGGTTTTCCCGCATGTGCAAAGGAAATATTATACATACCGATATACCGGTCCTCACCCCGGACACTGTCAAACGCCTCGCGGCACTGTCGGCCCTGCACAACCTGATCGGTTGTGATGCTGACCGCATCAATCTTATAACCGGGCGCAAACACGCAGGCGCTGTTTGACCAGTTTACCCGCGGCACATCGTCATCGTCATTGTCGTCCCGTTTTACAAAATGTGCCACAACCGTATGGTCATATGCTCCCGGGCAGAATGTGTAATACGCACTCTTGGTCACGATCACGCCGTTGTCCGTAAAATAGGCAAACGAGTATCCGCTGTTCGGGGACGCCGACACTGCAATGCTGTCATACTCCGCGGCATAGACACTGTTTTGAAATGTTATGCCATTACACAGGGCAGACACACTTCCCATCGTATAATCTTCGGTATATGCCACAACCGCTCTCGAATCCGCCCCGATTTCCGCCGCCCTGACCGTGCCCGTGCAGTTCAAAGAAAGAACCGCAATACCGATTAAGCTCCCAATTTTCCGCATCCGCCTGCCTTTCATCCCTGACCCCTTTCTCTTAAGCAAAACCCTGTCGCAAACCGTCGACACCCGCTTTCAGTATCCCATATTTTCCAAAAACAGGCAAGGTTTTTCCATACAGGCATCCCGGCAGGCGCAGGCAGGCTGTCTCTCACATCGGCAATATCCGTCGAAAAAACGCAAACGCATTCTCCCCGAGCAGTTTCCTGACCTGCACGGATTCCATCCCGCCCTCCAGCAGCGCCGCCGTCAAAAGGGGCAGTTCCCCATGCCCGGACAGACCGTCGTCGCCCTGCCCATAGTCGTCTTCCAGTTCCCGCCGCGCCAGTTCATACCGATGGCACAGATCCAGACCCAGACAGACATGATCTTCTCCGGCCTGTCTGCACAGATACAGAGCCTGCCGCCGCATCTGCTCCAACCGTCCGCCGCCCCAGCAGGCACCCGTCAGCAGATCACAGGCATTGAGCCCGATCAGGCCGCCCCGGTCCGCCAGAAGGGCAATCTGTCCGTCCGTCAGATTCCGATAATGAAAATATACGCCCCTGGCATTGGAATGCGTCGCCAGTATGGGAATATCCGCCTCCGTCAGCACCGTCTCAATCCCCTCATCGTTCAGATGACTGATGTCCAGAAACATCCGCAGTTCTTTCATTTTATCCAGTACACGCACGCCCTCCCGCGTCAGGCCGCCCCGCACCGCTCTCTGTTCCGAAGCCCGGCAGCACCCGCTGGCCAGAAGATTGCATCTGCTCCAGGTAAGGGACGCGCCCGCCACCCCCAGCTCCGAACAAAGTGTCAGCAGTTCCGCGTCCGCTCCCAGAAAATCAAGTCCTTCCAGATACAGAAGAATCCCTACGGAACACCCCCGATATGCGCGGTCCAGATCGTTCCGGTTTCGTATGAGGTGCACCTTTCCTTCCAGTTCTCCCAGTTCCCTCCACAGGGCGGCAATCTGCAGCAGCGCATTTCGCAGGCCGCTCCCCGGCAGACAACAGTCTTCCACAAAAACGGATGCCCCGATCAGCCGGATGCCCGCTTCCGCCCAGGCGGGAAGATAGCGGCGTGCAATCACGTGCAGTTCTCCCCGGCTATGGCGAAACAGCAGCTCTCCCGGCAGATCCAGATGCAGATCCGCCACCGGCGTCTCTCCCTGCAGCCTGCAGGCGTTTTCCCAGTTTTGCAGTGAAATCCTCAAGCAGTCACTTCTCCGATTCCCGTTCTCTCTTAATCCTATTACCGGCGCAGTCCTTCTATTCCTTTCACCACAGCCGGCAGACGCAAAAAACGTTACTTATCCCTGCGCTCCGCGCTCTGTCCGTTTCGCATATGCGCCGCCGCCACTTCTCTGCCGGCGGCGAGCAGCGCCCCGCCGATCCGCCACAGTTCCCTTCTGGTCTCCCGGTCCGTGTCATGCAGCGCCGCCGCCATCCGTTTTGCCGCAGTCTTCCAGTTGCCGGAAAAGTCGAGAAGCGTTTCCGCCTCCGAGGCCTCGATTATGCCAAACAGATGATCGACAAAATCCGCCCGCTTGTCCTCCGGTACGGAGATAATCCATCGGTTCAATATCTCCACCACCGCTTTTCTGCTCTTATAAATGTCTTTCACTTCCACAAACTTCCCGTCTCTTATCAGCCAGGAAAAGGGATTGTGCTGCAGCACACCGATCACATTGCTCTCCACCACCGTATAGTCGTCCGTGTCTTCCAGCAGCATTCCGATCAGAGAGGAATGCGGTATAATCTTACGAACCCGTCCTTCGATCGTACGCCATATACCGGCATTCCGCAGACGGGGCAGAAACCCCGGGCCGTCCAGATTATAGATCCGGCGGATCCGCTCTCTCACCGTCTCTTTGCAATGCATGGCCGCATATACCGCCAGATTTCCGCCTTTTGAATGCCCGCCCAGAATCAGACTTCCCCGGCATCGCTCCGCCACCGCCTCCACATAGGAGACACTCAGTTCCTGGCTCCGCACCGGGATTTTGCATGCCATATAAAAATCTTCCTTCCACCCGACAAGCGTTTCGTCCGTACCCCGAAACGCAAGATAAACCGAATCGTCCTCCAGAAGACAGGTTACGGCAAAAAACTGTAACTGTTCCTGCTGGTCAATCCGGTTTACACAATAATTGATCTTCATTGTCTGAAAACGCCTGCTCTTTCGCATGGCGTCAAACAGCGCGCTGTTGTCCGCCGCAAAACGGCCGTCCGCAAAAATTGCCTCCCTTTCCTTCCTGTGCGCGACTTCTCCGATCGTAACATCCGCCCCTGCTTCGCCGGGCCCCGGGACGGCGCCTTCCAGTTTCAGATAAGCAAACTGCGCGATCACAAGACTGTCCGCGTCGGAAAACGGCCGCTCCAGAAATGAATAATCGCCGTATTCCGCCACGTAATCTACAATATTCCCCATACCGCTCCTTATAGTTTCGCCTGAATATGCCCTATCCGTCTGAGAACAACGGAGATACTCCCGTCGGCCTCCGTGATAAATTCCACCCGGCCTCTGTCCTTATACTGGTCCATGGGAATTTTCAGTTCGATTCCCGTGTCCGTCAGAAGGTGCTGTGTCTGATACTTTTTGACAGTCGTATCACTTCTCGGCTGCACTTCTTCCCTGACCATATCATATTGTTCCATCTTCTCCTGAAACTTTTCCCGCTGCTCGGGCTTTCCTGCAAATATTTTCTCCGCGATCTCTTCCACCACAAAGCCGCCCCGCTCGGCGATCTCTTCCTGAATGATGCTCTTTGCCCGCATATGCTCCTCGTACTGCTCGTATTCTTCGTAGTTTTCCTTCTGAATATTCGCCACGGTTCTGGAAACAATTTCCAGCTTGGCCCTGTGGGACAGATGACTGCTGCACTTGAGAAACAGCCAGGAAAAATAATCGGTCTTCTCCCCGTTAATCTCGTACTTTTTCTCAACCAGCCGCACGGCAAAGGTTTGCATATTGATGACGGCCGCTTCCCGGAGCCGCTGCGACTGCGCCGGCAGTGTCGCCTTATACCGGATAATCTCATTCAGATTACCGTCGTCGGAAGGCCGGGTACGATGCGTATAAGAGTCTTTAAAATTCATTTTCAGCAGCGCCAGATACTCCTCATCGCCTGCACGGAATCGCACCACCGCCAGATCGGCAGACGGTATCTCAATATTGCCGTTCATAATCTCATAGAGCAGCTCCGCAATCTCCCTGCTCACCATTACGAAATCATCTTCCGCATATGCCGCCAGCATACGGTAAACTTCCGACTGTTCCGTATGAAACGTGCAGTCCCTGCTGTCATCCCCGTCCAGTACCCGGAAAATATGATCCCGCAGAAAGTCCGCAAAATCGGAACCGAACGTGATCTCTCTGTCCGACAGAACCGGCAGTCCCACCGTGGAATCCAATATATGTATAATCACCCGTCTGATACGAATATCTTCCTTCTGCATGTCCCGTTCCCCTGTTTTGAAATTATTTTTTCCGCAGCGCCAGCGGCCGGAATATCGTCTTCCTGCCGATAAAGCCTACAATCCGTACCAGGATAATCCCCGGCAGCACACCGATGCTGTCAATCGCCACATCCCGTACGGACGGCCCGCGCCCCGCTACAAATGACTGGTGATACTCGTCCAGTCCCGCAAAAGAAACGCAGAATATCCCCGCAGAAAATACGAGCCACAGTCCGCGGACACCATAGACATAAAGCGGAAAGGCCACTGTCACCGCCAGCACAAAGTATTCCGTCACATGCGCCGTCTTCCTGACATAATAATGAATCCGCTCGGTATAATGGGCAATCTGCTGTGCATCCCAGTCTTTTTCCAGCACTTCGTCGGCCACTGTCACCACCTTACGGCTGACCGCAAGGCTCAGACGGGCGGAAGAGACGCCATCCTGCGAAGAAAAGGAAAAGATCAGATACATAACCAGAATCGCCGGCACAAAAGAAAGCGGCTTTAACAGATAACGCAATAATTTTTTGATAAACAACCCGACATATTTCATAGTATTTTATTCTATCGTGTTTTCTTCTGTCAGGCAATTCTTTTTCTCTAAATTTTTAATTAAATCATTGCATTTTTTGCCGAAATATTGTGTAATAGTAATATAAGGAGATGAATGTATATGGGTGCTTTATTAAAAGGAGTTCAAAGCGTCCTGATTGCGCTTGGTATCATAGCGGTGATCGGGACCGGTGTCATTGTTTACTATAATACGGTAAAACCGCCGGAAGAAGAAACGGCTGCTGCCATAGAAACAGAGACCGAATCAGAAACAGAACAGAATAACGACACACAACCGGCAGATACGGGCGGCGAAACCGAATCGTCCGATATTACCGACCCGACCTCGATACCGGTATCCGATAACGGTACGGCTTCTTCTGTCTTTTCCGAAGAAAACGGGCATGAGCATACGTATACCAGTACCGTGCTGCGCCCTTCGACCTGCACGGAACCGGGCGAAGTCAAGTATACCTGCTACTGCGGGGATTCCTACGTGGACGGCATTCCCGTACTCGATCATACCCCCGGCGACTGGGTGACAATCCGGGCAGCCACCACGGCACAGAGCGGACTGCGGCAGCGTTCCTGCCGTGTATGCGGCAGAGTCGTTGAAGAAGAAACGCTCCCCATGCTCCCGTCCACCGATAACAATAACAGTAAAAATAACAGTAACAGCAAAAACAGCAAAGATAAGACCGACGATCATAAACATACCTATACCTACGAAGTTACGGAAGAGGCTTCCTGTACAGAAAAAGGGGAAAAAACATATACCTGTACAATCTGCGGCAGTACGTTTAAGACAACGATTCCCGCCACCAACCATCCGAGCAGAAGAACCGTACGAACAGAGGGAAGCTGTGCCAGCGAAGGCAAAATAGAAACGGTATGCAACCTCTGCAAGGCAGTCATCTCTTCCGAAACGCTTCACTACGACCACGACTGGGGTTCCTGGACGACAACCACCGCCCCTACCACAACGGCAGCCGGTGTACGGACCAGGACATGTAAAGACTGCGGAGAACAGCAGACAAGAAGCATTTCCAAACTGCCCGGCGGCAGCAGCTCGGGCGGCAATACGGGTGGAAGCTCAGGCGGAAGCTCGGGCGGCAGTTCAGGTGGAAGCTCGGGCGGCAGTTCAGGCGGAAGCTCGGGCGGTAACACGGGCGCCAATCACAAGCATAAATATACATCTGCCGTGACAAAACTCGCGACATGTGAGGCAGCCGGCGAAACAACTTACAAGTGTGAATGCGGCGATACCTATACGGAGGAAGAACCGGAGGCGCTCGGCCACAGGGCCAGCGGAAGCTGGATTACCACCAAGCCGGCAACGGCGGAGGAAGACGGCGAACGGGTACAGTACTGCTCACGCTGCAACAAGATCGCATTGACAGAAAAGATTGCAAAGCTCGAAAATGTGCATGTGCATAAATGGACGGTAAGCGGCGGGACAATAACCAGACAGCCTACCTGTACCAACACCGGCTCCCGCAGATTCGAATGTGCGTGCGGTTATTTCAAAACAACCGTTATCGACGCATTGGGGCACAACTATAAAAACAACGAAGACAATACCGCAAGGGTTTGTACCCGTTGCGGCGATACCATTCCGTTGCCGTCTTCCAATCCCGGCGGCGGTGGCACTACACCGGATCCCGATCCCGGGCCGGGTGGCGGCGGCACCACACCGGATCCTGATCCCGGACCGGGTGGCGGCGGCACCACGCCAACGCCATAACAAAGACAGTAAAAAATTAAATAACAGCAAAAGAGCCGGCCATACGACAAAATATGGCCGGCTCTATTTTTATTTTCACCCGGGATATTTACAAAAGCGGTGCAACAGCCTTCACGAGATACCCGGTCAGTTTCACCCGCCAGCTTTCTCTGCGGATGCTCTCCTCTGTCACCCGCCTGCATTTCGTCAGGACTGTCCGGAAATCTGCCGCGATCTCCGCAATACAGTCTGTCTGATACAGATAGGTCGCACATTCGAAATGGTGGTACAGGCTGCGATAGTCCAGATTGATCGTTCCTACAACCGCTTCCCGTGCATCGCTGACAAACACCTTTGCATGAACAAACCCCGGTGTATATTCGTACAGCCGCACACCGGATTCCAATAACGACGCATAATGTGTCTTCGCCAGCGCATACGGAACCGCCTTATCGGGAATTCCCGGCAGTATCAGTATCACTTCCACGCCACGTTCCGCCGCAAACTTCAGCGCCGTTTCCAGTTCCCCGTCCAAAATCAGATACGGCGACATCACATGTACATATTCCAGAGAACGATTCAGAATATCCATATAGACCCGTTCACCAAGCTTATCATTGTCCAACGGACAGTCTCCATAGGGAATCACATAACCGGCTGCTTCCGCCGGCGGAAATGCCGGATATGACAGGAAATGCATGGCCTCATCTTCTTTTTCATCAATCCGCCACATTTGCAGAAACATCAGGGTAAAGCTTTTTACTGCTTCGCCTTTCAGCATAACGGCCGTATCCTTCCAGTGTCCGAACCGCGGCTGTCGGTTGATATATTCGTCTGCAAGGTTAATTCCGCCGTTAAAGGCCGTATGCCCGTCAATGACCAGAATCTTCCTGTGATCCCGGTAATTATAATGGGTGGAAACGAAGGGTGTTACCGGTGCGAATACCTTACAGCGGATGCCAAGCGCCCGCAGCCGCTTGGGATAATCGCGGGGTAACAAGGCAAATTCGCAGGAGCCGTCGTACATGACGCGAACATCCACTCCCGCTGCCGCCTTCTGTGCAAGAATCTCCAGTATCCTGCCCCACATCTCACCCTCGTCCACTATAAAATATTCCATAAAAATAAAATGCTCCGCTGCCGCCAACTGCTTCAGCATCTCCCCGAACATATCCTCGCCAAGCGGGAAATAGCGCACGGCCGTCTTATCATACACCGGATGGCAGCCGCTTCTCGCCATATAGCGCGCCAGTGACGCCGCCCCTTTGTTTTCTCCGGCAAACCGCCGGAAAACAGCTTCCGACTGCGGAATATCATTTTTTGTCTCTGCAATAATGCGATTCATACGCGCTTTCAGCGCTCTGTGGCCAATGTCACTCTGCGTATAAAGAAATAAAAGCACCCCGAAAACCGGCATCAGCATAATGACGATCAGCCATGTAATCTTAGCAGAGGGGTCCATGCCGCTGTTGAGAAGATACAGGAGCATAATGACGATGAACAGCACTGCACCGCCCCAGATATGCGGCAGAAATTCCCCCAGCCAGCGAAAGATACCAACCATAATCAAAATCTGAATGAGAAGTAAAAGCACAATCAGGCCGAAACGGCTGAAAACAGCATGTATGATACCCTTTTGCCCTTTTTTCAGAAGGAAAAGACCTTTATCTCTATAATCTGTATACATTGTTTTTCTCCTTACGGACACTTTTGCGTTTTCGGGAACACAAAACCCCTGCGGTATCCCGCAGGGGTCGTAACCGGCTTCGCAGCCGTTATGCTACCTTACCTTTTGCGATTTCAGCCAGCTTTGCAAATCCTTCCGCATCGTTGACTGCCATCTCTGCCAGCATCTTTCTGTTAATATCAATTTCAGCCAGCTTCAGACCATGCATAAACTTGCTGTAGGACAGACCGTTCATTCTGGCTGCCGCATTGATTCTTGCAATCCAGAGCTGTCTAAACTGACGCTTTCTCTCTTTTCTGCCCGCATAGGAAGTCGCCAGTGCTCTCATAACGGACTGTTTTGCCACTCTGTACTGTTTGGAGCGCGCTCCTCTATAGCCTTTTGCAAGCTTTAAAATTCTGTTGTGTTTCTTTTTTGCGTTCAAACCGCCTTTTACTCTTGCCATGTCTTATGCCCTCCCATCGACTTATAAATACGGTAAAATCTTCTTCATATTCTTAACATTGGTTGCATCCGTCATTGTCGGTTTTCTGAGATTTCTTTTCCTCTTGGTAGATTTTTTTGTTAAGATATGGCTCTTATACGCTTTGGCTCTTTTTAATTTTCCTGTTCCCGTTACTTTAAACCGTTTTGCTGCTGCTCTGCTTGTCTTCATTTTTGGCATCGCTACATTCCTCCTATCAATCAATCTGTAGTCAATCTCTATTTTAACTGTACGAATTAACGCTTCTCAGTTAAAAACATCGTCATGCTCCGGCCTTCCACCTTCGGCGCTTTCTCCACAACGGCTACGTCGGAGAGCTGCTGCGCCACATCATCCAGAATATGCTTGCTGTTTGCCATATGTGCCATCTCCCGCCCCCGAAAGCGCAGTGTCACCTTGACCTTATCGCCCTTGGACAGAAATTTCCTGGCAGCGTTTACTTTGGTGTTCAGATCATTGGTATCAATATTGGGAGAGAGACGAATCTCCTTTACATCGATGATTCTCTGTTTTTTCTTTGCTTCTTTCTCTTTTCTGGTCTGTTCGTACCGGAACTTACCATAATCCACGATTTTACATACCGGCGGCTTCGCTGTCGGTGCGATCTTAACAAGATCCAGCCCCGCTTCCTCGGCAATCCGCATAGCCTCTCTGGAAGACATGATCCCAAGCTGTTCCCCGTCCTGGCCAATGACACGTACTTCCCTGTCTCTAATCTGTTCGTTAATCATTAAATCGCTAATAATTTTTACCCCCTATGCAAAAAAGTGGATAGCATAACTATCCACTGAAAATCCGAACATGCACTGTTGTCACCGCGGCATGCGTCAGAACGCCGGACACCTGAAGCCTGATTGCCGCAGGGTGAGAGTGGATACTCTGCTTGATTGTTCTGTATCATACTGCTATAGAATAACACAGCCTTTTGTGTCTGTCAAATCTTTTTTCTCATAAAAAAGCCCCTGTCTGTCGGTCCAAACAGGGGTTTTTGCATTCCCGGCCGCTTTGCGCTCTGCCGCTTTCGTCGTTATGCCTTGCGAAATGTCTTACAGGTTGTCTGGCCGCATTCACAGGCGCCGTTTCCCGCAATATCCACGTGTTCCGCATGGCATTTGTAATTTTCGTTATACATGCAGTCACAGGCTTCACAGTCGATGCTGATCGTTCTGCACGGATGCTCCAGTGCGCTCATGTAAGAGTCGCCCCGCTTTCCCGAAAAGCTCTCACAGCATGTGTCACTCCGGGTTTCCGCATGTTTCCCTCCTACCGTAATATCACCCTTACAGCAGCTTTTGCATTTGTTATATACACAGTTTTCCACACCACAATCTAATTGCGCCATAACCATTCTCCTTTACTTGATAAGTGTTTATATTATCCCGCAATTTCTTCTGTATTATACGGCTGATGCCGCTTTGAAGGCTCCACATCTTTCCGGTTCTCCCGGATGCGGCACAAACAAAAACCCCCGGGACTGCGATCCGGCAGCCCCGGGAGCCTTTTTAGGGGAGGATAAGTATTTTGTATCTTTTGTAAAAGTTTAATCAAAGGAGGGGGTCCATTTGATTAATCATAGTATGACCCTGTATTTTATTTGCTATACAATATTTTTTAAAAAATTTCAATCTTTAAAAAAATTTAAAGTTTGTCTCTGCTCCCCTATATGGACAGCCATCCCGTTTTGTTATATAATAGTCACAGTTCAGCCGTCCGGCAGACGTAAAGTAAAAAACAAATCATACTGGTATAAAGGGGAAATTAACATGGCATTGTTACAGCAGTGGAGAGACAAAGCGTACGACGAAAAAGCAAACAAGGGCGATCTGCAGAGATTGTGGGCCGACTATTTTCGGAAAGAGAAAGATATTTATGCGCAGCTTCTGAAAACGCCCGACGAAGTGGTAACGGGAACCGTCAGAGAACTGGCCGAAAAATATCAGGTCGATCTTATGACCATGACGGGCTTTCTGGACGGCATTAACGACAGTCTGAAAGAAGCCAATCCGATCGAAGAGATGGACGAGGACACAAACGTAAACCTGGGATTCGATCTGGAACTTCTCTACAAAAATATGGTGGGCGCCGGCGCCGACTGGTTATACGGACTGGAAGAATGGAACGCAATTTTTGATGAGGACAAACGCAAAGCGCTGTACAAAGAACAGAAATCCTCCACCACCATCGTGAAAGACGCCAAGATTTATCCCAACGATCCCTGTCCCTGCGGCAGCGGCAAAAAATACAAAAAATGCTGCGGCAGAAACGTCTGAGCACGCAGATATATCCCGTTATAAAAAACCCGGTGTTTCCTGTCTGACGGAATCCCGGGTTTTTTACTGCCGATAAATCCGGCCTCTTTTCAGTCTGCACTGTGCAAATACATTATTTCTGTGGAATCAGGGACAAAGCCGCCTCATCTCCCACCAGCGTCACATCGCGGTGGAACTGCAGAATGGAAGCGGGAACCTGCGGTGTCACAGGACCAAAGAACGCATCCTTCACGATCTGTGCCTTATCCGCTCCGCTCACCACCACCAGTATTTTGCCTGCCCGCATAATCGTTCCGATCCCCATCGTATACGCCTGTTTCGGCACTTCATCCATCGAGGCAAAGAAACGGGCATTGGCATCTATTGTGCTCTGCGTCAGGTCAACACAATGTGTCTCTTTGTCAAAAGCATCTGCCGGCTCATTAAAGCCAATATGTCCGTTATGCCCCAGACCGAGAAGCTGCAGGTCGATGCCGCCTGACTGTCTGATAATCTCATTATAAGATGCGCATGCTTTCTCGCCGTCCGCTTCCAGACCGTCAGGGACATATGTTTTTTCCGGTCTGATGTTTACATGGCTGAAAAGATGCTCATTCATGAAATAACGATAGCTCTGGTCATTTTCCGGTGCAAGTCCTTTGTACTCGTCCAGGTTAATGCTCGTAACCCCCGAAAAATCCAAATCACCCCTGTCATACCGGCGTACAAGTTCCTTGTACGTGCCGATCGGTGTGGAACCGGTCGCAAGTCCCAGTACACAGTCAGGCTTCAGAATCACCTGGGCAGAAATGATGTTTGCCGCCATACGGCTCATGTTCTCATAATCTGTCGTTTTGATAATCCGCATATGTTATCCTCCTATCCATTACCATGTCCCTGTTACTACTGTACCATACTGGCAAAAAAGTACAAGTCTTTTTTGTAAATTATGTCCAAATCAGTCCGGCTTTCACAGGGAACAGGTCGTACATCATGCCTTTACATAGGTCATTCCGCCGTTTTGCAGATATTGTACATATCTCTTTTCAAAGGCATTGTACTTTTCCCGTGACAAAAATACGGCGGTTCCATCCGTCAGAATAATGCTGTCAGCCGTAAACTCCGCCACATGTCCCAGATTGACGAGATAACTTCTGTGGCAGCGATAAAAGTCCCCGCCCAGTTCCTTGCCGAGCGCGTTCATTGTCGCATAGATTTCGTAGGTTTCCCGGCATGTGTGAATTTCCGCTTTCCGCATCCGGCTCTCCACATAGAGAATCCGGCTCTTGGGTATGATAATATTCCGGTTTCTGCTTCTGATTAAAAACGAAGCCTGCCTCCGCTTTCCGGCCGTCTTTTCTGCCGCCCTCACGAAAACCTCGGCAAACTTTTCTTCCGAAACCGGTTTCAGCAGATAGTGGAATGCCCCCACGTCAAAGGCATCAAATACGTATTCCTTCAGTCCCGTCACAAAAATCAGCGTAATATCATCCCACTGACGCCGCAGCGCCGCGGCCGTCTCCAGCCCGTTACG
Organism: uncultured Lachnospiraceae bacterium; assembly: GCA_910585205.1. Taxonomy (GTDB): domain Bacteria; phylum Bacillota; class Clostridia; order Lachnospirales; family Lachnospiraceae; genus VSOB01. The sequence goes on along the minus strand of CAJUCC010000070.1, from coordinate 46,261 downwards.
CCCCGCCATCCGAATATCCAGAAAAACCATGTCATAACGCTTCCCCGATGCAAGCAGTTCTTCGCCCGTTTCATAGAGCGTCACCACTGCGCCTGCATTCTGCTGTCTGATCAGTCTGTCAATCTGCTCCCGAACCGCTCTCGCCTCGTCACAGACTGCGATCTCCAATGCCATTTCCAAAGCCTCACCCCGCAGTTCGATGCGGCCGCGTACTGCCGCCGTATCGTATGATATACAATAATTAAGGTCCCGGTATAAGGTCCCGCCGCGCCTTATAGTATTATATCGGTATCATTCGCAGGATATTTTGCAGAAATGTCACAAAAAATGTCTGAAATGTTATGAAATCTTTATTTCACACCCAAAGCGGCCAGTTCTCTGACGGCTGCCTCCTTTGTCGTAAATACAATCCCCTGCATGCCTTCGTCTCTGGCCGCCTGCACATTGACCGGCATATCATCGAGAAAGACACATGCCTGCGCCTGCAGTCCGCATTTTTCCGTCAGGCGTCTGTATATCTCCGGCTGCGGCTTTACCAGCTTTTCCTCACAGGAAAGGATGCCGCCGTCCATATACGGGATAAAGTCCAGCGCATCCCGGCACTCTCTGCGCGCTTTATAGGAAAAATTGGACAGATAATAGACATGATAGCCCTTATCTTTCAGTTCCGTAAGCCATGGTATCGCATAATCCGCTTTCGTCACCAGTCCGCTTACATTTTCCATCATCCTGCGGATTTCCCGTTCCACACCCGGGTCATTTTGAATCAGCAGCGCCGTCACTTCCTCATCGCTCAGCACACCCCGGTCAAATTCATTCCAGGCGGGATTCTTTACCGTCGCGTTTACGACCCGTTCGTATATTTCCTCCGGAAACCCAAAGCTGCGGAGATGTTTCTCCCATGTATAGTATGTCAGTACATTGCCAATATCAAATACAATATTCTTTATCATTTTGTATGCCCTTTCTTTTTGATTTTATGCACCGGATTGGTTTTCATAAGCATACAATAGCGGTGTGCGGATGTCAAATCAGGGCAGAACGCGATCTTCCCTTGTATATCCCACACCGACCTGCTAAAATGATAACAGTTCGATCAGTTTATCGTATAAGGAGGCAATCCATGTATACTACTATTTTGTGGGATCTGGACAATACGCTGCTGGATTTCAATGCATCGGAAAAATATGCGTTCAACACCTGTATGGTGCAGGCGGGCCTGACGCCCGACGATACCCTGCTCTCTCTGTATTCGCAGATCAACCGCGCTTTCTGGAATCGTCTGGAACGGGGTGAAATCACAAAAAAAGAACTGCTCACGCAGCGCTTTGTACACTTCTTTGCGACTGCCGGCATTTCCGGTGTCGATATTGCGTTGTTTCGCGATACCTATCAAAGGCTTCTGGGCAGTGTCTTCTACTGTCTGGACGATTCCCTTACGCTCTGCCGGAAGCTCCACGCCTCGCACAGACAATATATCGTAACAAACGGCGTCGCTTCCACCCAGCGAAACAAACTGCAGGGCAGCGGTCTGGCAGACCTTATGGACGGATGCTTTATTTCGGAAGAACTGGGATTTGAAAAGCCTTCTGCCGAGTTCTTCCGTCTGTGCATGGAGCGGATACCCGCCTTCCAAAAGCAGGAAACCCTTATCGTAGGCGATTCCCTTACAAGCGATATGCTGGGCGGCGTCCGGGCAGGCATTGCCTGCTGTTGGTATAATCCCGGCGGCGCTCCCGCACCGGATGATCTGCCGATCAATCATACCATCCGCAGCCTCTGGGAGCTTTTACCCATTCTGGGCCTGTAATTCCCCGGGCACGCCGGCGCCGAATACAGCCGCTTCCGGGAGTGCTCCGCGCCGGTCTGCGTCCGCCTGCGGACGGTGAAACCACGCCTTCATCGTATCCAGAACCCGTACCAGTTCTTTTTCCCCGATCGTATACGGCGGCATGGCATACAGATACTGCAGAAACGGGCGGGCAAATACACCCCGCGCACGGGCAAACTCCTGATAACCGGCAAGTGTCTCCGCCTCGTTCACTTCGATACAGATACAGGCGCCCATCATCCGCACTTCCCGGATACGCGGATCGGTGAATCCTTCCATCTCACGTTTGATAATCTCCGCAATGCGGGCAATCTTTTCCATATATCCCTCTGTCTCAAAAACGGTAATCGAAGCCAGCGCCGCACTGCATGCCAGTGCATTTCCCATAAAAGTGGGACCATGCATCAACGCGTGCGCGGCATCGTCATCATAAAATCCCGCATACACATTCTGCCTTGCAACCGTCACCGCATGGCCGATATAGCCGCCGGTCAGCGCCTTGCCCAGAACGATAATATCCGGCAGTACCCGATCCGCCACAAAGCGGTACCCGGTCCGCCCGAATCCTGTGGCAACCTCATCAAAAATCAGCAGCACACCATACTCATAACACAGCTCCCGGGCCCGTTCGAGAAAAGAAATATCGTACATCCGCATGCCGCCGGCTCCCTGCAGAAGCGGCTCCACAATCAGACAATTCAGCTGCGCATGATGCCGTAAAAACGCATCCTCCAGCGCCGGGATCTCCGCGGGGATATGGATTACATCCTGCTTTTCCCCATAGACATCCAAAATAAAGTGATAATCCGCATCGTCTCCCGCTTCCATCGTCTTAAACGTATCGCCATGGTACGCATGGGTCAGAGCAAGAATCTTTGTCCGCCGCAGTTCGCCGCGGTTGACATAATACTGCAGCGCCATTTTCAGCGCCACCTCCACCCCCACACTGCCCGAATCGGAGAAAAAGCAATAGTCCAGATCCCCCGGGAGCCACGCCGCCAGCTTCTGCGCCAGCTTTTGTACCGGCTCATGCGTCAGACCGCCGAGCATCACATGAGAAAAACGCTGCGCCTGCTCCACAATCGCCTTCGTCAGCGCCGGATGTTTATAGCCATGGATTACACTCCACCAGGACGAGACGGAATCAATCATCCCGCCTTCCCGGGTATACAGCCAGACGCCCTGTGCATCCACAATCTCATACGGTATTTTCATTGTTTTCATCTGTTCATACGGATACCAGATCATCGTCAAGCCCCTCCCCGATCTCCTCGTACAGTCCCAGCAGTGTGTCCTGTTCCACCGGCAGTTCCCGGCAGCCCTCTTCGATGCAGCCCAAAACAGGAATCTCTGTCAGATATTCGCACATTCGTTTATTGTCTTCTTCCATGATATTGCCCGCATGAAAGCGGTTCAGTATAATTCCTTTCACCGGAATCCCCCGGCGTTCCATATATTCAGCCGTCAGGACAACGGCATTGATTGTCCCCAGTCCGGCATCCGCCACAATCAGACACGGCAGTCCCAGCGTCCGGATCATCTCCCCGAGCAGTATTTTTTCCGTGTCGAAGCGGAGCGGACAGGCAATGCCGCCGCTCCCCTCCACGGTTATATAGTCATAACTCCCCAATAACGCCGCAAACCCCTGTTTTACCACATCCAGCCGTACCGGTTCCCCTTCTAGGCGGGATGCGAGGTGCGGCGATACTGCCGCTTCATATACATATGGGCACATTTCCTCCACTGCCTGACCGATTCCCGCAGTACGCTTAACCTGCAATGCATCTCCCGGCAATAGTTTCCCGTCATCCTCTCTTACATTGCCGCTCATGGCCGCCTTGTAATATGCCGCTCGTTTTCCCATTTCATGCAATTTTTTCACAATCAGGCCGGTCACATAAGTCTTGCCGACATCCGTGCCCGTCCCCGTGATAAAGATCCCCCGGCTCATAAACCCATCCGCCCCAGCGCGGGTTTCAGCCGCCGTGCCAGTTCCGCAGCCAGAAAGCACAGACAAATGTCACCCGGCACCGCCAGCACAAAACAGTACAGAAACAGCGGACCAAAGCCGATCGGCGAGGCAATCACATAATTGCAGAGTATGTAATAGTACAGCATTCCCACGCCGTATACGATTGCCAGCCCCGCCAGATTTGCCGCAAGCACCCTGGCGAAAGTAAGCCGTCTGTCCAATCGTTCCATGAGCCGTCCGGTGACATAGCTGGCAATTATAAAACCGATAATATACCCGAAGCTGGGTTTCAAAAGGTAATAAATGCCGCCGCCCTCGGCAAACACAGGCAGGCCCGCGAGCCCGAGCAGCGCATAGACCGCCACACTGCAGGCGCCCATCCTTCCTCCCAGCAAAAGCCCCGCCAGCATGGTAAACAAAAATTGCAGCGTAAACGGGACAACCGGCACCGGCACTTTGATAAACGCCCCCACCGCAATCAAAACCGTAAACAACGCGCACAGCGTCATCTCTTTTGCAGCCATCCCGGAACGGATTTCCTGCTTTGTCTTTTCTCTCATCATATTCTCCAGACTGTCGGCTGTCCGGCCGGTGACAGACGACGATTTTTATTGTTAACGCATTTATTATATTTGGTTTACAAAACATTGTCAACCATAATAATATTTAAGTTGATATTTAAAAAGCACGAAACAGGAACACAGTATGGCGTTTCCGTCTCCTCTGTACTATAATAGATACGATCATGCACAGACAAATCCGCAGAAAGCAAAAGGAAAACCCAAATGGAATATACCACACACTATGACTCACCGCTCGGAAAGCTGACGCTTGCAGGCGACGGCGAAAATCTGACCGGTCTCTGGTTTGACGGTCAGAAATATGCTCCGTATCCGTCTCCGGAATCCCCGGCGCCTCAGGAACTGCCTGTCTTTATTCGGACCAGGCAATGGCTTGACATTTATTTCAGCGGAAAAGCTCCCGGATTCACGCCGCCTTTATCTGTCAACGGTTCCGACTTTCGCCAGGCTGTATGGAAGATATTGCTTACAATCCCTTTCGGCCGGACGATGACCTACGGAGAAATCGCGAAAGAAATCGCTGCCCGGAAAGGCATAAAAAAAATGTCCGCTCAGGCAGTCGGCGGTGCGGTCGGCCACAATCCCGTCTCTATTATCGTACCGTGTCACAGGGTTATCGGCGCAAACAAAAATCTGACCGGTTACGCGGGCGGGATCGAGAGAAAAGTCCGGCTTCTCACCATAGAACATGTGGATATGAGCGGACTTTCGATTCCCAAAACCGGAACCGCTTTGTAATCAGACAAATCTGCAGAAACGAAAAAAGGTCCGGGCTTACACAGCCCGGAGCGCTTTTTTCGCAATCTTTCCGTTTTGATTCTCTTATAACCGGCTCTCCCGGTAAATAATATCTTCCCGTCCCGGTCCGTTGCTGACCATCGTAATCGGGTAGCCGATCTGCTCTTCGATAAATTCCACATATTTACGGCAGTTTTCAGGAAGATCTTCGTATCGTCTGATGCCGCGAATATCCGCTTTCCAGCCCGGCAGAGACTGCAGCACCGGTTTTGCCTTTTCCAGCACGGGTGTCACCGGAAACTCATTCGTTACCGTTCCATCGACTTCGTATCCCACACAGACCGGAATCTCATCCAGGTACCCCAATACATCCAATACGGTAAACGCAACATCGGTCGTTCCCTGCAGGCGACAGCCGTATCGGGAGGCCACGCAGTCAAACCATCCCATCCGCCGGGGGCGTCCCGTCGTAGCGCCAAATTCTCCGCCGTCTCCGCCTCTTCTGCGGAGCTCGTCGGCCTCGTCACCGAAAATCTCGGAAACAAATGCTCCCGCTCCCACCGCGGAAGAATATGCCTTGCACACCGTAATCACCTGCCCGATTTCATAAGGCGGAATTCCTGCTCCGATGGCGCCGTAAGCGGCCAGCGTGGACGAAGATGTGACCATCGGATAAATCCCGTGATCGGGATCCTTTAATGTGCCAAGCTGTCCCTCCAGCAAAATCTGCTTTCCGTCCCGAAGCGCCTGATCCAGATAAGCCGATACATCACATACATAGGGCGCGATCATTTCTCTGTATTTTTCCAGCTCCGTCAGCAACGCCTCCGGATCGACAGCCGGTTTGTGATACAGATGTTGCAATAACACGTTTTTGATCTCACAGACATGCGCAACCTTTTCCCGCAGAGCATCCCGGCCGAATAATTCATTCACCTGAAAACCGATTTTTGCATATTTATCCGAATAAAAAGGGGCAATCCCCGATTTGGTAGAGCCAAAAGACTTCCCGCCCAGACGTTCTTCTTCATATTGATCCAATAAAATATGATACGGCATAACGATCTGCGCCCTGTCAGATACGAGAATCTTCGGCGCCGGCACACCCCGATCCGTTATCGACCGGATCTCCTCGATCAGAATCGGAATATTCAGCGCCACACCGTTTCCGATAATGCTCGTGGTGTGATCGTAAAATACGCCTGACGGTAATGTATGCAGCGCAAACTTCCCGTAATTGTTGACAATCGTATGTCCCGCATTGGCGCCGCCCTGAAATCTGACAATAATATCCGATTCCCTGGCAAGCATATCCGTAATCTTACCCTTGCCCTCATCGCCCCAGTTTGCTCATACAACTGCTTTCACCATATTCGACTACTCCTCTCAAAACTGTAACTCCATCGTTAGTTCGCTTCGTTTTGCTCTTTTCGGCGTTCGCCCTGTCTATTATACACAAACCTGCACCGGATGTAAAACCAATAATGATATTATCGGAGATAAATTCAAACGATTGGGCCCGCTTCATAGACACGGCGGTTGTTTCATATTATAATTTTAACTGTACGGAATGTCCTGCCGCCATACCAAAAGGAGTGTTTTTATGAAATCAACCGCATACCCGCTGTCCCTGTTTTCGCTCGCTCTGCTTTTCGTCTCCCTTTTCATGATCGGCATAGCCGGGTGGCAGCTCTATACGCTTCCTTCCGCAGACGCTTATACCGACAAGGGAATCTACACCTTTCTTCCATACGAAGTTCTCCCCATACAGGTAAAGAACAATTCATCGGGCAGACAGCAGCGAATGAATCCCACAAGGACCGTCTGGCGGGTTTATTATAAAACTGCGGAACACAGCGGCTATCGGTGGCATGAAGATGTCGTCTCCAAACGTATCGGGCAGGACATCATCGCCCGAAAGCAGCCTGTGAAACGGCGGGTTTTATCCCTCACGGAAGGAAAAACCTACATCACGGTACCGCCGGAACTCAGCGCCGGGCGCTATATAAGCAAACTGCAGCGCAGGTATCTCGGTATACTGGGCATAGGTGCGTTTTATCTGATTTTATACTTTTCGGTACGGCTGTTTTTCTTTTGCAAAAGCCTTTGCGCCTGATCCTGTCCGTTTCCGCCGCGCTACTCCGTATCAGTCCAGTATCAGACCGACCGGGCAGTGGTCGGAACCCTGTGTCTGTGCATAGATCAGCGCATCGGTCAGCCTGCCCCGCAGCGCCTGTGAGACGAGGAAATAATCGATACGCCATCCGGCATTCTTTTCCCTGGCCCGAAACCGATACGACCACCAGGAATACGCGCCTTCCGACTCGGGATAAAAACAGCGGAACGTATCCAGAAATCCGTTTTCCAGAAGGCGTGAAAATTTTTCCCGCTCCTGATCCGTGAAACCGGCATTGTTGTGATTGGTCTTCGGATTTTTCAGATCGATCTCCTGATGCGCCACATTCATGTCCCCGCAGATAATCAGCGGTTTTTTCGCATCCAGTCCCTTCAGCCACGCCAGAAATGCATCTTCCCACGCCATCCGCCAGGCAAGCCGGGTCAGTTCCCGCTGGGAATTGGGCGTGTAAACCGTTGTCACATAGAAGTCTTCGTATTCCGCTGTCAGAATCCGCCCCTCCGTATCATATTCCGCAATCCCCATACCGCGGAATACGGCCAGCGGTTCCTGCTTTGTAAAGAGCGCCGTCCCCGAATATCCCTTTTTCTCCGCATAGTTCCAGAACATATGATAGCCCGGCAGGTCAAGCGTAATCTGCCCCTCCTGCAGCTTTGTCTCCTGGACACACATAATATCCGGCTCCTGCGCCCTGACAAAATCGGAAAATCCCTTTCCCTCGCAGGCCCGCAGACCGTTTACATTCCATGAAATCAGCTTCATATTTCCGCCTCTCTTCTTTCTGACATACATGTCACAATAACGCCCGACAGGCGCCTACAGATGCAGCAGTGTAGCCGCAATCTGAAAATAAACCATCAGCGATATGGCATCCACAATTGTCGTGATAAAAGGACTTGCCATAACGGCCGGGTCAAATCCGATCTTTTTCGCAAACATAGGCAGGCTGCAGCCTACCAGTTTCGCAATGAAAACCGTAACAGCCAGCGTCAGACAGACAACGGCCGCCACCGCCATACCCACTCTGTCCAGAAACAACAGTTTGATAAAGTTCGCCGCCGCCAGTGTTATGCCGCAGAGCAGAGCCACCCGGCTCTCTTTCCAGATCACCCGGCCCATATCGCCGAATGTGATCTCATTCAGGGAAAGACCGCGGATAATTGTGACACTGGCCTGTCCGCCCGCGTTGCCGCCTGTGTCCATCAGCATCGGAATAAAGGCCGTAAGCACCACGCAGCTGCTCAGCGCATCCTCAAACGACGTGATGATCCTGCCCGTAAACGTTGCCGAAATCATCAGTAAAAGCAGCCAGGGAATTCTTTTTTTCCATGTCTCCACCGCGCCGGTCCGCATATACGGTTTATCGGAAGGCACAATCGCCGCCATTTTTTCAATATCTTCCGTCGCCTCTTCCAGGAGAATATCCACGACATCGTCTACCGTAACGATACCGACAAGGCGGTTTTCGTTATCGGTGACAGGCATGGACGTAAAGTCATATTTCTGAAACTGCCTTGCAACCTCCTCCTGATCCATCAGCGTATGCAGAGAGATCACATTTTCATGCATAATGTCGCCGATCACGGCATCCGGCTGGCTGAGCAGCAGATACCGCAGCGCCACCGTGCCCACCAGTGTCCGCTTCCGGTCCAGCACATAACAGATATTGATCGTCTCGCTGTCCACACCGACCTTGCGGATCCGATCGATCGCGTCCTGCACGGTAATATCCTCTTTCAGATCAACATATTCCACCGTCATAATGCTGCCCGCGCTGTCCTCGGGATAACGCAGAAGATGATTGATGTCCCGCCTTGTCTCCGGGCTGGCATTGGCCAGCAGCTTTTTCACGATATTGGCCGGCATCTCTTCCAGTAAATCCGTCGCGTCATCGGCCATCAGGTTATCAATAATGCTCGCCGCCTCTTTATCGGAAAGCGCCGTAATAATAAACTGTTGATTTTCCACTTCCAGATAGGAAAACACGTCGGCAGCGCTCGCTTTCGGCAGAATGCGAAATACCTTTAACAGATCTTCCTCGTCCAGACTTTCGATGAATGCCGCAATATCCGCATCGTTTACTTCGGACAGATTCTGCCTGAGTCTTGTATACTGCTTTGTTTTCAGCAGTTCCTTTAATTCCGCCATCACTTCTCTCAGTTCATCCATGGCATTCACCCGCCTTTCTGTAACCTGCCTGCGGGCTGCCCGCCGTCCGTTATCCTCTGTCCGCATACCAGGCGCTTTCCCGCTCTTCGATTCCGGCTTTCGCACCGGTCAGTTCCGTAATTTCCTTTCGTAGTCCTGCCTGCATATGGTATGGCGCCAGGATATGAAATTCCACCTTATCAGTATAAACCGTTTCTTCTATTGTAACCTTCCGCTGCGCAAAAAGATGCTGCAGTTTCCCCGTCAAACCATAATCTGCCGTTATAACATACCGCTGTCCGCACCGCATTGTGACAATATGACAGGTTTCCAATGCCTGCCGCACCGCCTGCGCATAGGCCCGAGCCAGCCCGCCCGTGCCAAGCAGCGTACCGCCGAAATACCGTGTCACAACCGCCGCCACATTTGTCAGTTCCGCGCCCCGCAGCACATCCAGCATCGGCCGGCCGGCCGTACCGCCCGGCTCACCGTCATCCCCCCACCGCTCCAGTTCACCGTTGATGCCTGTGATAAATGCATAACAATGGTGTCTGGCGTCATAATACTTCTTACGGATTCCGTCGAGAAAATCAAGCGCCTCTTCCTGTGTTTTGACCGGCGTTAGCACCGCGATAAAACGGGACTTTTTTTCCACAATTTCGCCGCAGCACTCTGCTGCGATCATACGATAACTTTCCATCTGTCCCTGCTTTTCCATCCGCCGCCTCCGTTTTTTTAAGCATAACAGGTTTTGGCAGATTGTGCAAAGTTTTTTGAAAACCCTTTATTTCATGCATATAGTTTGTTATAATGAAGTCCGGCAGATTGGAAAACAGTACTTCCAGGAGGCATATGATATGAATTATGGAAAAAAAGGACTACGAAAAAAGAAAAAAGCGCTCCACGCTACTTCCGTTAAGCTCGGGCGTAAACTTACACTTCTGATAACAAAGGCAATCCTGACCAGTGTGATTGCCGTCGTAATCATCGGCATCAGCGCAGGAATCGGCGTTTTCCGGGGCATCTTAAGCTCCGCGCCGGATATTTCCCACATCGACGTATCGCCGCGCGGCTTTACCACCTTCGTCTATGATTCCGAGGGGCACGAGCTGACAAAACTGGTGGCCGCCGACTCCAACCGTATCCCGGTGACGATGGAACAGATACCGGAAGACCTGGCGCATGCTTTTGTCGCCATCGAGGACTCCCGTTTTTATGAGCACAACGGCATCGACATCAAAGGGATTATCCGCGCCGGCATGACCGCCATCAAAGACCGTGATCTCTCCCAGGGCGCCAGCACCATCACCCAGCAGCTCCTGAAAAACAATGTCTTTGAAGGCTGGACCGATGAGACGACGCTGGAAAGTATCAAGCGAAAAATTCAGGAACAGTATCTTGCCCTGGAACTGGAAAAAATCATGGATAAGGACAAGATTCTGGAAAATTATATGAATACGATCAATCTGGGCCAGAATACGCTGGGCGTTCAGGCAGCTTCGCTGCGTTATTTCGGCAAACCGGTCTATGAACTGGAACTGTCAGAATGCGCCGTGATTGCCGCCATTACCCAGAATCCTTCCCGTTACAACCCGATTTCCCATCCGGAGGAGAATATCAAGCGCCAGAAAACCGTACTCTCTTATATGCTCGAGCAGGGATTTATCACACAGGAAGAATACGATGAGGCCATCGAAGACGATGTATACGCCCGTATCCAGACCGTCAATGAAAAAGTAGAAGACGATTCCGTCTATACATACTTTGTGGATGCACTCACCAAGGATGTACTGGACGATCTGGTCAATGTGGCGGGCTACAACGAAACCCAGGCCTACAATCTCCTGTACAGCGGGGGCCTTAGCATCTATACCACGCAGGACAGCACCATTCAGGCAATCTGCGACGAAGCGTTCTCCAATCCGGATAATTTCCCGGCCGATACCAAATGGTATCTGAACTATGAATTGTCGATCAAAAAAGCCAATGGTGATGTGGAAAACCACAGTTCGGAAATGTTTAAGGCATATTTCCAGCAGGAAAAACCTTCCTTTAACCTGCTCTATGCCTCGCAGGAAGAGGCCAATGAAGCCATCGCCATATACAAACAAGCCATTATGGAACCCGGCGACGAGGAAATCGGGGAACGGATTTTTCTGACACCGCAGCCCGAGGTTTCCATTACCGTGGAAGATCAAAACACCGGCTACGTCGTTGCCATGGTTGGCGGCCGGGGGGCAAAAGAAGCCAGCCGTACCCTGAACCGTGCAACCGATACCGCCCGTCAGCCCGGTTCCACCTTTAAAGTTGTATCCACGTATGCACCGGCACTGGACAGCGCCGGCCTGACTCTCGCCGATGTCCAGAACGATGCGCCCTACAGTTATGCGGACGGACGCCCCGTTTCCAACTGGTACAGTTCCGGTTATCGTGGACTGTGTTCGCTGCGGGAAGGAATCAAAGACTCTTTGAATATTATCGCCGTCAAGACATTGACCCAGATTACGCCGCAGCTCGGCTATGACTATCTGATTAATTTCGGCTTTACCACGCTGAAAGACAGATATGAGGTAAACGGCAAGGTCTTTTCCGATATCCAGCAGTCCCTTGCACTGGGCGGAATTACCATGGGTGTTACCAACAAGGAACTGAACGCCGCTTACGCCACCATTGCCAATGGAGGAACCTACTATAAACCCACCCTGTATACAAAGGTTGTCGATCACGACGGCAAGGTGATTCTGGACAATACCAAGCCGGCAAGCCACCGTGTCATCAAAGAGACGACAGCCTTCCTGCTGACAGACGCCATGGAAGATGTCGTCACTTCCGGTACCGGCGGTTCGGTCAATTTCGGCAATATGGCCATCGCCGGAAAAACCGGAACCACTTCCGACTATAACGATGTGTGGTTTGCCGGTTATACGCCCTATTATACCGCCACCACCTGGGCCGGTTATGACAACAACACCAAACTGAGCGGCGCGGAAAAAAATCTCGCAAAAGTGCTCTGGCGCGCCGTAATGGCTAAAATCCATGAAGAACTGCCCAATCAGTCCTTCAACCGGCCCGCAGGCATTGTCAGCGCCACCATCTGCAGTCAGTCGGGCAGGCTTGGCATCTCCGGCCTGTGCGACGGTTCCCTGCGGACGGAATATTTTGCGGAAGGCACTGTTCCCACGGACAGTTGTGATGTCCATTACTCCGGTATGGTATGCGCCTACAGCATGCTGCCGGCTGCCGACGACTGTCCGTTCAGCATCGCCGGGACCCTTACTCTGCTGCCAGAACGCCTCGAGGGCGCCGGCAGCGCCCGAAAGACATCGGCTGCCGATCCCGCAACCGATCCGCTGCAGACCGGAGAGGATCCGCTGTTAAATGCCAATATTGAAAAATGTCAGCACAATGCGGAATTTTTCCTGCAGCCGGGCGCAGATATGCTGATTGAGCAGCAGCGGCAGGAAATGATTCTGAACGCGGCCCAAAACGGTATCGTACTTCCGGAAACGATCACCAATCCGCTCGGTCTTCCCACTCTGCCTGACGGCACCGTTTTGCCCGGTATCCCCGGTCTCGATACGCCGATCACCGGCACCGAGACACCGGTTCCGGAGACGCCGGTAACGCCCGTTCCCACACCGACACCGGAACCCCCTGCCGTGCCGACACCGCCGGCACAATAAATCTGTGTTCAACGGATCACTTCCGTTTCATAACAAAGAGAGCCGCATCCCGATTCCCTGTCGGAACGGATGCGGCTCTCTCTGTTTTTGGGGTCACTCCCGGATGGCGTCAATCTGCTTCTGCAGCGCCTCCGCGCCTCTCTGCGCGTCGCGGACTGCTCTGCACTGCTGCGCATACGGATTATCTTCTTCCTCTTTATGCGCCTCATAGTATGCCTTTCCAATTTCACGATACTGCCGGTCGATCACTTCTTCACACGTGTGAAGCATGTTTTTCAGTTTCGTAATCTCTGCCAGATCCTTTGCTTTTCTGCTGATACTATGCCCGGTCTCCGTAATTGCCTGTTCCAGTTGATCCAAAAACGCCATACCATATCCTCCTTACATGCTACTCCATTTCCCTGACGATTTCATACAGGGAATGGTCTTTGATATAATTAAACAAATTTTTCATCTCCTGTGGCGGTACAATCATGCCGTCCTGTATCCATGTGATAAATATAAAACCCAGAAATTCCGAATAATAACTCGCCAGCATTTCATGTGACAACAGTTTATAGCGGGAAACCTTATTTTGAGACGACTCCTGTATAAAATCAAGCAGCATTTCATACAGGCTGTTCTTTACAATGCTCTCAAAGGAATTTTGCCCCTGCAGGCGATATACCCTGCTGTAAAACTCTTTGTCTTTCAGCATTTGCACAAATATCAGTACCACTGCATTGTCCAGCATATCGTTTTGAATCAGCGGCTTAACCGGTTTGATGACCTCGGATGTAAAGATATGCTCCAGCAGTTGGTATTTATCCTGAAAATGATTATAAAACGTAGGACGAATAACCCCCGCCCCTTCTGCAATCTCCTGAATGGTAATCTTTTCAATGGGCGTTTTTTTCGCCAGCTCCTTAAAACTTTCGATCAGCTTTTTATCAACATTTTCCTTTCTGCGCATATCCCCTCCGGCCGTCTTCCTCCCTGTGGCCCGTTCAACTGCGGAAGGTAATCACCCCTGTCTCCGCGTCCATCTTCTCTATCACCGCCAGTGACTCCACACGGATCCCGGAACTGCGCAGCAGCCTGCCGCCGTCTTGAAATCCTTTTTCGATCGCAATCCCCACGCCCTCCAGTCCTGCGCCTGCGCGCTGTACCAGCTCAATCAATCCTGTCACGGCACAGCCGTTTGCCAGGAAATCATCGATAATCAAAATATGGTCATCCGGCGTCAAATATCTGGCAGAAACCATAATGTCATAGACTTTTTTATGTGTAAAAGACTCCACACGTGCAGTATAGACATCGCCATCCAGATTCAGGCTCTGCGTCTTTTTCGCAAATACCACCGGTACGCCGAAATACTGTGCTGCAATGCAGGCAATGCCAATGCCCGAAGCCTCAATTGTCAGAATTTTTGTAATCCGCCCATCCGGAAACAGCCGCCGGAACTCCTTTCCCATCTCATTATACAGCACAATATCCAACTGATGATTCAGAAAACTGTCCACCTTCAACACATTTCCTGCCTTTATTGTTCCGTCTCTGCGGATTCTGTCCTCCAGCAGCTTCATTAGTATACTCTCCTGTCTGTTTGTCTTGTCACCTGTTATACCCAAACGCCACAGCAAACCTTTCCGGTCTTTTTATCGCGGAAAAGCGAAGGGGATGCGGCCCGTTGACACTATACCCGTACTCCTTTTAACCGCTCCCGGTATTTGTCCCAGTCGCTGTGTGGGATTCCCAATGTCTCCATCGCCTGCTCTGCTGTCATACCCAAATTTTTCATAACATTACTGATTGACTGCAACAGCCCTTTTTCCACGCCCTGCTCAATTCCCTGCTGCATTCCCTGCTGCATTCCCTTCTGCATTCCCTGTTGCATTCCCTTCTGCATGGCTTCCACCATAATTGCCTGTCCCAGTCCGCTCATATTCTCCACTCCTCTCTGCACCGTCTCATTGTCCCGAATGTCCACATACTTCATAATCGTATTTCGATCGCATGCAAAAACGCCGGCCAAATAATCAAACACCGGTATGTCTGTTTCCTTTCCCCTGCGGATTATGATGACATTCATCAAATCATAATCTGCCTCAGGTTCATTTGTACTGCCCGCTATATCAGTCTTTTTTATGGAATACATTGTTATTGTATTCTGTAATTCCAGTGGAATTCTCTCATTGCAGATCCAGATACTGTAGACTTTCTGAATATCTCCATAGTTTGTCAGTTCCGTTAAAGTCCCCAACTGATAGCTGATCTCTCTTGCCGCATAGTAAATCCCCCTCTTAATAATCGGGTAAGAAGGATCCGACGGCCTGTAATTATTCTGCACTTCCAGATCAATATGTAAATGAATGCAAAGATTTTCGCTGCTCAGGTGCGGATTTACCGCTTTAAAATGTGTATCATACCGGATTAACTTATCACTGACGGATTGCAACTCTGTCGGAAGCTGTCCGGCTCTTACCGGTATGTCATCAACAGGCATGTCACGGATACTGTCTGCATCTATATACCGGATAACATCTTCCACGGTACAACCCTGATATTCCGGAACCACCTCTTTTAAAACCGGAGCGATGATCTCCCGGTTCTGAAAAAGTCGTTTACACGCTTCATCATATTTACTGCCAATTGCCTTTGCCGCTGCCAAATCAATTTCCGTTTCCTGTCGCATCGTTCCCTCACTGACTCATTTGTACGTTTCCCTATTGTTATTATATGCGAAAAGCAAGAATTTTACAAGAAAAGACAGACAGCTTCCGGAAACATAAAAAACATTTGTCCACAGATTTATTCCGACACGCTTTAATAACAAAAAAACATCCGCCTCCGGATTTTACCCCGGATAACAGATGTTATGATATTAGTATTTTCACATCCTGCATATCAGCCAAAAGTTCTTTTGCCTGTTCAATCGCCGTATCATGAATGCAGATAATAAAAATAATCTTTTCTTTTGTTTCCGAATCAAACATTCTCTTAAAAAATTTCTGCTCCTGCCATTTCACATAATAGGAAATCCGATTTTTTAACAGACGTTTTTCCACTTCTTCTTTCATTTTTAAATTATAAACCTTGCAGAATGCCACTTCATTGTTTACCCGTACCCGGGACAACTCCGTGGATTCCGCTCCCCGAACACTGTCCGAAATCTGATTGGCGTTCCGATTCGTACGTGTTACCGTATATTTCTGACTCATACCCATACCTACCATCGTATGTTATGCTCCCAACATATCCATCATATCTGCCATACTCTGTTCCGCGCCGTCCGGTCTTTGCTGTTGCTGCATATTTATATTCTGCGCAGCCGGCTCCTCCGCTCCTGTTTTCTGCACAGACGGCTGGCTTCTAAAAAGCCTTGTCGCATTCATCCGCCCCATTGCCATCTGCGATGCAAGAATTCCTGCAAAATCTCTGCTCGTGCCGGGCCGCAGTGGGTTGGTATTTTCGGAAGAATCCGCATAACCGATCTTACTGCCCTGCAGCGCATCGTCCGGGATTGCGTCTACCTTACCCAGACTCTTTTTGCTGACATAATTGGTATTGTAAATATATGTGGGATAAAAACCGCTGATCCTCATAATAGATACTCCTTTACTTTCGATATGTTACAAAACACCATCTGACCTGACTGCAGGCAGTCGGTCTGTCCGCTTCGCTCCCCGCATGACTTACTCCGCAGTGCACGCTCGCAAATCCTTCGGATTTCCTCGCTTCACGGCTTTCGCCGTATGCTCCTCAATCATTACAGCTCCGACTGCAGGCAGTCGGTCTGTCCTGATTGAGGACCGCACTGCTCATTGCTTAAGAACATCATACCACTTTATTTTTCGGACTGCAATCATAAAAATAATTCCGATTACTGCGCCCAGGCAGTTGAGCAGGATATCGTCTACGTCGAACTGTCCGAATGCACTGAAGAGTTGAAAAAGTTCAATGCCCAGTACAAATAAAAATACGGTGGGGAAAAATAAAATATAATGTCGTTTCTTCGGAAAGGCCAGCGGATACAGTATGCCATAGGGAACAAAAATCAACACATTTCCAAACAGGTTTTCGAAACTGTTCAATCTGTCGTAATAGCGGATATACATACGTATTGTTTTAAATAAAGTAAAATTTGCAGTGTCAAGTCCTTCCCAGATAACGTCTTTCTGCCATCCTGCCATAATTTCCCGCAATTCTTCATAGGGGAATTTAAATATTATCAATCGTATAATTATCAGCACATAAAGGAAAAATATCCATTTCCATCTGTTATCGCTTCCATTTTCCTTTCTTTTCATAAAAGCTCCTATCATTGTATCTGACTTCCATCAAAGTCAGCCCCCTGGCGGGTACAAGTTTTCCTGCATCTTCCCGTACTCCCCTGTCCATGATAGTCTCAATATCTGCCGGTTTTCTCTCCCCCGTACCAGCCTCCAGCAACGTGCCGGTGACAATCCGGATCATATGGAATAAAAAACCGTCACCGCTGTAGGTAAACCGTATTTCGTCATTCACACGCGCAATGTGGATGTCTTCTATTGTACGTACCGTAGACTTTTTCCCCTTCTTCGCCGATGTGAACGCCCGAAAGTCATGGGTGCCCACCAGATAACCGGCCGCCTCTGTCATAGCCTCCAAATCCAGAGCCGCCGGAAACACATACACATATCTCCTGTCAAACACATGCGGAATCTCCGTATTCAGTACCCGATACTGATAGGTCTTTCCAACAGCGTTCAGTCTGCTGTGAAAACGTTCGGGAACTTCCTCTACCGAAATCACTCCAATATCTTCCGGTAAATAACGATTCATATATGCACAAATTTCAGCACATGACATATCCGTCACCGCATGAAAATTCGCGCATTGACCCAGGGCATGCACACCGGCATCCGTTCTGCCGGAACCATGGATTTCAGTCTTTGTATTGACCATTTTAGTCAACAGCGCTTCCAGTCTGCCCTGTATGGTATTGGGTGTGCTTATCTGTCTCTGCCACCCCTGATAACGTGTTCCTTCATATTGCAAAATCAACTTAAAATTTCGCAATGATTACTCATCCTCCTGTTTCAGTACCTCTTTATCCTCTTCGTCAAACCGATGAAACCGGTTCAGACTCGCCGCCAGTATCCGGATACTCATTTTGATATTGTCAAAAATCCCTGCCTGATTCATGTTGATAATAATAATTCCGATCGGCACCGCCAGAATCATGCCCAATACACTGGCACATTTATAGCCGATAAACAGCAGGATTAGTGTCGGAAGCGGCGCAATGCCGACGGAATCGCCCACGATCTTTGGCTGAATAATCTGGCGGACGAGCTGCCCCACACCCCAGATCACAAGCAGCCAGATCGCCATCTCATAATCGGCGCTCAAAATTTTAATAATTGCCCACGGAATCATCACTGCCCCGGTTCCGAAAAACGGAAGAAAGTCCAGAACGGCGATCAAAAACGCAACAAGCGGCGCATACGGAATACGCAACAGAAGAAAACCAAGCAATAACAGCAGAAATATCCACAGCTCAATCTTTAACTGCGCCTTAAAATAACCTCCTACCGCATTCCGCAGACTGTCCAGAACAATACGCCATTTCCCGCGGACAGACTTCGGTATATAGCGCTGTCCGAACTGCCCGATGCTCTCCTTCTCCGCGATAAAGAAATAGGCGGAAAGAATGCACATAATCACATTGATTACCATGCCGGGAATATTTTTGGCAAAATTCCCCACCGCATTGACTGTAGGCGTGCCGATCGTGCCGACCACATCCGCAATGTAGCCATCCATTTCCTCGCCGATTCTGGCAATATTTTCTTTCACGTCGGCCGGAAATCCGTCATAAATCACACTCAGGTTTTCCCCAATCTCCCGAAAATCGCCTTCCAGATTTTCCCATAGCTGCGGCAATATCGTTACAAAACCGATTCCCGCTTCCACCAGTTTTGCCACCAGAAAATAACCGCCCAGAACAATCAGTGCGATCACCGCAATGATGACAAAGGCCGAACTGGCCTTGCGCATAATCCGAAACTTTTTTTCAAAAAACTGCACAAGCGGATTGGCAATGGCCGCTATGATCCATCCGATGATAAACGGCAGGAAAAACAGCAGAATCTTTGGTATGATAAAAATGCAGAGTAAGAGAACTGCCAGCGCCCCCGCCAGATTCAAAAGCACCTTGCCATATCGTTTCATGGGCTGTTTCATCAATCCGCCTCCCTACTCTTCTTCCTCTGTCAACCGGTCCAGCATTTCATAGATTTCGTCTCTGCCCTGCTTCGTCTGTGCCGAAAAGGGAATCATAATCGTACCCGGCTCCGCATCCAGACCAACGCGGATTTCTTTCAACTGTTTCTGTATCTGGCTCCTCTTAATTTTATCCAGTTTCGTCGCAATGATAACCGGCTTAAAATTCTGGCTTCTGATCCACGCATACATAATCTTGTCATTGGCCGACGGCGCATGACGGATGTCAATCAGCAAAAATACCGTGCGGAGCATTTTCGATTGTTTCAGATAACGTTCGATCATCCTGCCCCACTTCGCCTTAATCTCCTCCGGCGCCCGGGCGTAACCGTATCCCGGCAGATCGACAAAATAAAGCGCATTGTTTACATTATAAAAATTGATTGTCTGGGTTTTGCCCGGCTGTGCGCTCGTTCTCGCCAACGATTTGCGATTCATCAACGCATTAATCAGCGAAGATTTTCCCACATTGCTCTTCCCGGCAAAAGCCACCTCCGGTCTGGTATTTTCCGGCAGGACACTTGTAATGCCGCATACGGTTTCCAGACCGACCTGTTTGATTACCATATCAGATTTCCTCCGCCGGCTCTTTGTCACCGGTCTTTCCCGATGCGAAAGCCGCCCGCTTTTTCACAAGGGCATGCTCCAGCACTTCCTCCATATATTTGACAAATACAATTTCCAGTCCCGCTTTGATCTCCCGGGAAATCTCCTGCACGTCTTTTTCGTTTTCCGCCGGAACAAGCACTTTTTTAATGCCTGCGGTTTTTGCCGCCAGAATTTTCTCTTTCAGGCCGCCGATCGGCAGCACCCTTCCACGCAGCGTAATCTCACCCGTCATCGCCACCGATGCGGACACCGGCCGCTTTGTCAGCGCGGAAAACAGGGCAGTGGCCATTGTAATGCCCGCGCTCGGGCCGTCCTTGGGCACGGCTCCTTCCGGAATATGGATATGAAAATCGTTTTTCTTAAAGGCATCGGCGGCTATCTTATGTTCCTTGGCAATAGAACGGATAAAGCTGATCCCGGTCAGCGCAGACTCTTTCATCACGTCGCCCATTTGACCGGTCAAGTCAATCTCCCCTTTGCCCGGCATCATGTTGACCTCAATCTCCAGTGTATCGCCGCCCACGCTGGTCCATGCCAGTCCCCTGACAATGCCGATCTCATCCCGCTCGCCAATTTTATCCTGTGTATACTTCTCTTTGCCCAGATATTTTTCCAGATTCTGTTTTGTCACCCGGATCGTTCTGTCCTGTTTTTTCTGCAGAATTTCCCTTGCCGCCTTGCGGCAAATCTGGCCGATCTTGCGTTCCAGTTCCCGGACACCGGCTTCTCTTGTATAACTCTGAATCATTTTATGCAGCGCATTGTCCGTAATATCAAGCTGCCGGTCCGTCAATCCGTTCTTTTCCAACTGCTTTTCCAGGAGATGCTCCTTGGCAATATGAAATTTTTCATTGGCCGTATAGCTGGTCACTTCAATGATTTCCATACGATCCAACAGGGGGCGCGGTATCGTGGACACGGAATTGGCCGTGGCCAGAAACAGCACTTCCGACAGATCCAGCGGAATTTCCACATAGTGATCGCGGAATTTGTTGTTCTGCTCCCCGTCCAGCACCTCCAGCAGAGCCGAAGCGGTATCGCCCCGTCTGTCATTCCCGGCCTTGTCAATCTCATCCAGCAGCATCAGCGGATTCTTTACGCCCGCCTGCCGCAGTCCGGCCGCGATGCGGCCGGGCATGGCGCCCACATACGTACGCCGGTGCCCCCGGATCTCGGCCTCGTCCCGCACACCGCCCAGACAGATACGAATATATTGTTTGTTCAGCGCCTTTGCCACACTTCTGGCAATCGATGTCTTTCCGGTGCCGGGAGGGCCTACCAGACAGAGTATGGGACTGTCGCCCCGTCTCGTCAGACTGCGCACGGCCAGAAATTCGAGAATCCGCTCCTTTACCTTTTCCAGACCGTAATGATCCTCCTCCAGAATATTCTCCGCCCGCGTAATGTCCGTATTGTCTTTCGACATCTTATCCCACGGCAGTTCCAGCAATGTCTCAATATATCCCCGCTCTACTGCACTTTCCGAACTGCTCTGCACCATATTGCGAAACCGTCCGATTTCTTTGCGTATCTTTTCCTTTACCTCTTTGGACGCCTTGATTTTTTTCAGATCTTCCAGAAATTGCTCCGCATCGGTAAGCGTATTCTCTTCCCCGAGTTCTTCCCGGATAAAATGCAACTGCTCGCGCAGTAAATACTCTTTCTGGTTTTTCTCCACCCGGGAGCGGATTTTTTCCGACAGTTCCGTCCGCACTCTGGCAACTTCCACTTCATTCTGCAAGATCTGACACAGCAGAATAAACCGCTCATACAAGTCCAGTTCTTCCAGAATCTTCTGTTTATTGACATAACTCAGCGGAATGTTGCTCGTAATCTCATCCACCAGATATTCCAGAGAATATGCCTCCTGTACCCTTGGCGCCAGATTTTTCCCCACCTTGGGATAAAACCGACTATATTGGTCAAAAATCGACCGCAGCTCCCGCAGGCTGGCTTCTTCCTCATACTCTGGCAGCTTTTCACCTCTGGGTACCGTCTCCACTGCCGCCAGCAGATATTCTGTCATCTCTTCGGAAAAGGAGAGCAGCTTCGCCCGCATCTTGCCTTCTACCAATACCCGGACAATCTCTCCCGGCAGCTTTGTCATCTGTCTGATTACGGCAATCGTTCCTACCGCATACATGTCTTCATATCCGGGATCTTCCGTATTCGGATCTCTCTGCGCCGCAACCAGGATCATCTGATCGGCTGCCATCGCCTCTTCCACCGCCTGAATGGATTTTTTCCTGCTCAGGTCAAAGTGAATAATCATATCCGGCAAAATCGCCATGCCCCGCAAAGCGACTGCCGGTAATTCATAATGGTTCTCTTCCGGTTTCATTGGTACTCCTTCTATCATAAAATCAGTCATAAAACGCCGCTAAACGATTAGCGGCGCTTTTTCTTCCGGTATTACTTCGCTTTTCTGACGGCTTCCCGATGCACAACCAACGGCTCGCTTGTACCGTCAATCACTTCCTTTGTGACAATGCAAAGCTGTATCGTATCGTCAGACGGAATCTGATACATCACATCCATCAGTACATTTTCCATGATAGACCGCAGACCACGCGCGCCTGTCTTTCTCTCCAGCGCCTTTTTCGCAATCTCCTCGATCGCATCATCTTCAAAGCGCAATTCCACCTGGTCCAGCTCAAACAGTCTCTGATACTGTTTTACCAGTGCATTCCGCGGCTCTTTCAGAATACGCACAAGCGCTTCTTCGTCCAGCCCTTCCAATGACACATTGATCGGCACTCTGCCCACAAACTCCGGTATCAATCCAAACTTTACCAGATCCTGCGGTGTCACTTCACCGAGAATCTCTCCGATCTCTTTGGTCGTCTTTGTTCCCATTTTGGCGTTAAAGCCAATAATCTTATGGTTCAGCCGCTCTTCCACAATCTTATCCAGACCGTCAAAGGCGCCGCCGCAGATAAACAGAATATTGGATGTGTCTATCTGAATCAGTTCCTGATGGGGATGTTTTCTGCCGCCCTGCGGTGGCACACTCGCGACGGTGCCCTCCACAATTTTCAAAAGCGCCTGCTGCACGCCCTCACCGGATACGTCTCTGGTAATAGAAACATTTTCCCCTTTTTTTGTGATTTTATCTATTTCATCGATATAGATCATTCCGAACTGGGCGCGTTCCACGTCGTAATCCGCCGCCTGTATCAGCTTCAGCAGAATATTCTCCACGTCCTCGCCCACATAACCCGCTTCTGTCAAAGTCGTCGCATCCGCAATCGCAAACGGTACATTGATAATCTTGGCAAGTGTCTGCGCCAGATATGTCTTGCCCGAACCGGTAGGACCGACCATCAGAATATTACTCTTTTGCAGCTCTACCTCATTCAGCCCCTTGGGCGCCAGTACCCGCTTGTAATGGTTGTATACCGCCACCGACAAAACTTTTTTCGCAGCCTCCTGACCGATTACATACTCGTCCAGAAATTCTTTAATCTCCACCGGCTTCAGGAGATTGATCTCCATGCCTTCTTCCACGGGTTCCTCGTCATATTCCTCTTCCATGATTTCAGCACAGATGTCGATGCATTCATCACAGATATACACCCCCGCCGGTCCGGCAATCAGCTTTCTGACCTGTTCCTGCGTCTTATTACAGAAGGAGCATCTTACTTTATCGTCAGAATTTTTAGTCATTTACTTTACGATCTCCTTAACTATTCTTTCGGCCTGAACTGAAATACCTTATCGATCAGACCATATTCCTCTGCCTCCTGCGCACTCTTCCAGTTGTCCCGCTCCGTATCCGCACAGATCACCTCATAAGGCTGTCCGGTATTCTCCGCCAGCATCCTGTTCAGTTTTTCCTTTGTTTTCAAAATATGTCTGGCCGCGATTTCAATCTCCGTCGCCTGCCCCTTTGTCCCACCGAGCGGCTGATGAATCATAATCTCCGCATTCGGCAGCGCACTCCGTTTTCCCTTTGTGCCGCCGGCAAGCAGAAATGCGCCCATGCTGGCTGCCATGCCGATACAAATGGTCGCCACGTCACATTTGATATATTGCATCGTGTCATAGATCGCCAGCCCTGCCGTCACGCTGCCGCCCGGGCTGTTGATATAGAGCTGAATATCCTTTTCCGGATCTTCCGCTTCCAGGAAGAGCATTTGTGCCACGACCAGACTCGCCGTCACCTCATTTACTTCCTCACCCAGAAATATAATTCTGTCTTTTAACAGTCTTGAATAAATATCATAGGAACGCTCGCCCCTGCTCGTTTGTTCAATGACATAAGGTACCAAACTCATGTAAAATGCCTCCTTGCCGTTTTCAGTTTATTCCCGGCTTCTGCAAACTATACCGCTTTTCTAAGCTTCTTTCGCCTCGCTTACTACGAATTGGGCCGCTTTGGTAACGGCAAGGTCATCCATCATCTGCTTTTTGGCTTTTTCATTGTCCCCAAGCATCTCTTTCACCTTATCCGCTTCCATATTATATACTTCCGCCATACTTGCGATCTCTTTCTCGTAGTCCTCTTCCGTCGCCCTGATGCCTTCCGCCGCAACAATCGCCTCCAGAACAAGGCGGGATTTAATCCGCTTTTCAGCCTGCGGTTTCACCTGTTCCATCATCTTCTGTGCATCGGTTCCCGTAATCTGGAAATACTGTTCGATCGAAAGCCCCTGCATCTGCACCCGCTGTGCAAACTCATCAACAATCTGTCTCTGCTGTGTTTCCAGCATGGCTTCGGGAATATCCATATCCGCATCCGCAATTATGGCATCGACTACCGCCGCCTCTTTTGCACTTTTAGCCTCTTTTTCTTTCTTCTCTGTCAGCTTCTTCCGAATGTCTTCCTTATATTCAGCCAGCGTCTCGAATTCAGACACTTCACTTGCGAATTCATCATCCGCATCCGGCAGCTCTTTTACCTTGATTTCCTTCACGGCAACCTGAAAGAGCGCCGCCTTCCCCTTCAGTTCTTCCGCATGGTAATCTTCCGGGAAGGTAACGTTTACATCAACCGCATCATCTTTATTCTTGCCAATCAACTGCTCTTCAAACCCGGGAATAAATGCGCCCGAACCAATTGTCAGCGGATAATTCTCTCCTTTTCCGCCTTCAAAAGCTTCGCCGTCCACAAAACCTTCAAAATCAATCGTTACAATATCGCCGTTCTCAATCGCACGTCCTTCGACTTCAACGGTTCTTGCGTTACTCTCTCTCTCTTTGTCAACTTCCGCGTTGATCTCTTCCTCCGTCACTGTGACAACCTGTTTGTCCACTTTGACGCCCTTGTATTTTCCAAGCTTCACTTCCGGTTTCAGCGCCACTTCAGCCGTAAAAATAAACGGTTTGCCCGCTTCGAGCTGCGTCACGGCAATCTTCGGAGAAGATACTATATTCTCTTCACATTCCTCCAGCGCTTTCTCATAGGCATCCGGAACCAGCTCATTGGCAGCGTCTTCATAGAACACTTCTTTTCCGTACATTTTCTCTACGATCTGGCGCGGCACCTTTCCCTTGCGGAAACCGGGAACACTGATTCTGTTCTTTGTTTTCTGATAAACTTTCTGGATCGCTTTCTCCAGTTCTTCGGGCGCCACCTCTATTGTCAGTTTTGCCATATTGTGCTCTAATTTTTCTACCTGTAAGCTCATGTCAGCTTCCTCCTTGCATTTTCTGCATTTTCTTCTGATTCATATTCCCGCCCGGCCGTTGTATTGTCATGCCATCCGGCCGCTTCCGGCAGGGTTCGACGGATATTTGATTAAAATGGGACATTCTCCCATATTCACAGTCATTTTAGAATTATAGCATATGGCTTTTAAAAGCGCAATAATTCTTGAAAAACTTACCATTATAATTCAATTCGATTTGCTCATACTAACATCAAGATAAGCGAGGCAAGTACTTAGAACGAAGCGGACTCTTCAGGATAAGTACAACGTCTGACTTATCTTGAGGAGTAAAAATGAAGAAAAAATTATGGAGGTGAATGTAACATGGCAAGTTCAAACAGAAGCAACAGAACAGAAGTGCCAGAAGCAAAGGCCGCTATGGATCGTTTTAAAACTGAGGTAGCATCCGAACTGGGTATCAGCTTAAAAGAGGGATACAACGGTGATCTGACTTCCAAAGAAGCCGGCAGCATCGGCGGAGAAATGGTGCGTAGAATGATCAAGCGTCAGGAAGAACAGATGAAATAAAAATCTGTGATATGGCGGGACCGTATGAAAGCTTGCAGGCTTTTGTACGGTCCTGCTTTTTTGTGAAAGCGTAAAATCGCGTCCGTGATTTTACGTCGGCGCGACAAATTATCCTCCTTGTGCATTTCGCAGAAAAATCCCTTTGATTTTTGTATACTTTTTATGATACAATAAAAATAACTATTATTTTTAGCAACTTATATACTATAAGAAGGAGGGATTGTCGTGTATGAGATTGGTGACTATGTAATAAAGGCAAATAATGGTGTTTGCCGGATTGATGATATTTTGCATCCGGATCTCCCAAATGCAGACAAAAATAAGCTATATTACCTGCTCGTTCCCGTAGAAAACAAAAACGCCAGATTATATGTGCCGACAGATATGGCAGAAACAACACTCAGAAAAGCACTAAGCGAAGCACAGGCCTGGGAAATTATTCATAAGATTCCCGAAGTGGAAGCCGCCTGGATCTCCAACGACAAGCTCCGCGAACAGACATATAAGGACGCGATTCACAGTTGCAGCCCCACGGCGCTGATAAGCATTATCAAAAATCTCTATCTTCGCAAAAAACAGCGTTCGGCACAGGGCAAAAAGAGTACGGCAACGGATGAGCGTTATTTCAAACTGGCCGAGGACAACCTGTATGCAGAACTGGCGTTCGCCCTTGGAAAAAGAAAAAACGAAATGCGGCAGTTGATAGCCGAAACCGTTCAGGAAAAATAAACAAGCAATGCGTACTGCCCGCGGACTTATCGTCCCGATAAGCAGTGCGCATTTTATATCCATCAATCCACAGAGGGAGCATCGTCCATGAAAATGCGTAAAAAGCATCTCCTTGATCCGAATATTCTGTTTTACACCGCCGTTTTACTCTCCATTCTTTGTTTTGTCTTTCTGCAGCCTTTCGGCGATCCCCCGGATGAGGTAAATCGCTTTAAAGTTGCACAGTTTATCTGCCGTTACGGCAAACTGCCCACCGGGGAAGAATTCGAAGTCGCCATCGGCGGATACGGCGGCTCTTATGCATTTCAGCCAATTCTTCCTTATATAATACAGGGCATTCTGATGCGGGTTTTGTCGCTCTTTACGCAGCAGAATGTGGCGCTGCTGCTCTGCGCCCGGATGGTCAATGCCGTATTCGGCGTCATTATGGCTGTTTATGTCCGCAGGCTTTCGCTTTTGTTGTTTCAAAACCGGCTGACCGGATGGCTTTTCTGTTTTCTGATTATGTTTCTGCCGCAAAACCTGTTTCTGCACTCTTATGTAAACACCGATTCCATGGCATCCATGGCCGGCGCCATTATGCTCTGCGCCTGTGTTTCCGGGTGGAAGTCCGGGTGGCGTTGGCAGGACTGCATCACGCTTTCCGTCGGGATTATCTGTTGTGCCCTTTCCTATTATAATGCATACGGCCTCATCCTCACCGCCATCCTGCTTTTCTTTTTTTCGTTTCTCACCGACTACAGGGCAGAGAAACGGTCGGGGAACGGTCGAAGCGGTACAGACTG
Source organism: uncultured Lachnospiraceae bacterium (assembly GCA_910585205.1). GTDB lineage: Bacteria > Bacillota > Clostridia > Lachnospirales > Lachnospiraceae > VSOB01. The sequence goes on along the minus strand of CAJUCC010000070.1, from coordinate 18,623 downwards.
GCATGCCCTGCTGCAAAAAGGGCTGTTTATTTCCGTTCTCGTATTGTTCGGCATCGGCTGGTGGTTCCTGCGCAATTACCGGATCCATGACGGCGATCTGCTCGGCCTGCGCGCACGGGCGGAAAATGCCATGCGCACCGCTCTGCCGGAATACAATCCGGCCACCCGCATCACTGTGGCGGGTTCCGGCACACCGCTTACCGACATGCTGTTTCATATGGATTTCTTTTATTTTCTGTGGAACAGTTTTGTCGCCCGCTTCGGTCCCATGACACTTCCCACGCTGCCCTTTCTGTATATCTGGTATTACCGCATGTTCCGCCTGGGATGGCTGTTTTGCCTGATACCCGGAAAACGGGCCGGCAGAAAAAAGACCGCCGCATTCCTGTTCCACAGTTCTCTCCTGCTCTCCATCGCACTTACGATGGGATTGTGCATCTATTATTCATATGTAAGCGATTATCAACCGCAGGGACGTTATATTATGCCCATGCTGATCCCGTTTATGTATTTTATCACACTGGGATTTCATAAATTTGTCACTCTGCTGGAGCGCCGTCTTCCGCCCGTCTTTTTGCAGAAATGGTATCGCCCCGTTATCATCGGCGGTCTGATGCTGTTTCTCGCCGGCAGCCTTTTTCTGACGATCGCCCGTGTGGTCATTCCTTATTACATAACGGGTACAAATCTCTGGAACGGGGAATGGATTGCACTGTAAAACATTCCCTGTCCCATAACACAATCAGGATTTTGCCAAATAAAAACGGAAACATCTTATCGGATGTTTCCGTTAATACCGTTCCGTGCGTTAGAGGATTCGAACCCCCGACCTTTTGGTCCGTAGCCAAACGCTCTATCCAGCTGAGCTAAACGCACTGACTGTAACAACTTGTTACAACAGTATCATTTTATATATTTCTCCAACATTTGTCAAGAGGTTCTTTTATAATTTTATATCCGATTTCCGCTTACAACTTCGAATCCACCATAAGCCCTTTCATCTCTTCATCCAGCAGTTCGGCCTCTTTCTGTATCTTGCGCAGTTCCCGTTCCACATCCGCAGAACCCTCCGTAATCGTCTCATTCGCTTGTTCGGTCATTTCCACCTGTTTCTCCGCCGCTTCCGCTTTTGCCGCCGCAAGCTGCTGTTCCTGTTCCTTCCGCTTTTCTTTGAGTTCGTCCAGTTTTTCCTGTTCTTCTTCCTTCTTCTCTTTCTGTTCCTGCGCCTTTTCGATATTGTCCTGATACTGATCCTGAATATGTTCCATCGATTCCTGCACGGCTGCGCCCATAATCTCTTTGGAACCGGCCGCCAGAATCTTCTCTTCCTCTACCACAGCGTTCGCCATACTGTATTTTTCACCGAGTTTATCCCGTTTTGCACCGCGGATGAAGGCATTCTCCCCCATAATCGCGCTCTCCGCTCCCTGCAAAATCGATTCCTGATTGGCGATATATTCCGAATACCGTTCATATTCTTCCGGATTGTCTTCCTTCGAAATGGCGTCCCGTTTCTCCTGTGCCTGCTTCAGATTCTCTCTCGCTTCCCGCTCTGTATTCTGTGCCTCCTCGATTCTGGCGCGGCTCTCGTCCAGACCCTGCTCATACTTCTGGTCGCTCTCAAACTTATCCATCAAGACCTTGGCAGCTCTCTCCCGGACCTCTTTTCTCTTTTTCTCAACAGGTGATTCGGAACCATTCTTCCCTAAATTTCCGGCAAAAATGGAAAGGTTCTTTCCTTTTTTATGTTGTGTGGTCTTCTCCGTATTGTCTCCGCTGTCCGTAGCTCCCAATGAGACAGAAAAAAATCCGTTTCTTTCTGCAATCTTCATAACCGTTCTCCTTTCCATATTCCGTTGCTGACGCTCCCGGTAATACCCACGACGCAGAAAGCCGCCCTGCATCGTACTGCTCTGCTTTATATTTCGAAACATCGTACCCTTTTATCAAGTCAAATGTCACAAACAGACACTTTCCTGTCACAAATTCATTGTATCCCGCACAAATCCACAAAAGAATAGTTCTCTTCCTCCGTCTCAGAATCTGCCGCGTCAGTGCAAACCAGCTCCTGCACCGGTCCAGAATAATGGCATCCCCCGTTATGACACAATCCAACGTTTCCAGAACCGCATCCACATCGGGAATCACTTCCGCCCGAACCGAAAAAGGAAACGGTTCCAACAGCTCCAATATCCGCGCTTTCAACCGGCCGGAATTGGAAACCGGGGCATCCAGATAAAACACCGCCTCTTTTATACCGTCCGCCTTCAGCGCTTCCCCGATCCGCAGAACGGCCGGCGTCGTTTTGTCAATCAGACGATATGTTCCCCGAAGACCCGCGAGATCCCGGATGCAGCCGTCCATACACCGCAGCAGCGGCGAACCGGAAAAAGCCACTTCCAATGTAATAATCGTATTAAACCCGTCGATGTGAGCCGTCTTCCCTGTCAGAGCACCCGTAATCTCCTTCTGCTTTCGGCTCCGAATGCTGCTCTCCGGGGAAACGGCGCGCACCAGCGCCAGCCGCTGCCGCTCCGAAAAATTCCCGTTCATCATCGGGAACATATCCCCGTTTTACTGTCTTACTCATCTCCGCCGCGTCCCGGCATCACCCGATTGTCCGGATAAAGTTTGTTCTCTGCAAAGGCTCCCGTTCCGGCAGTCCGAACGCTTCTTTTCCGAGTGCAATGCTCCGCATCAGAAACGCCATGTTTTCCGCCAGTGTCCGCATACTCTGCAGCCCCTCCAGATCCTGTGCGGCTTCCCCGGCATTGTTTCCGTGTATGCTGTTCCAGTACTGGCCGGAAGCCACCGGCATACCGCTGATTGTAAAATATTTGTTCAGTTCGTCGAATGTCGCCGACAGCCCGCCCCTTCTCGCAGACACCACGGCCGACCCGACCTTCATCGTCTTGTCAAATCCCGTACTGTAAAACAATCTGTCCAGAAACGCAATCAGTGTGGCATTCGCAGACGCATAATAAACGGGAGTTCCCACAACCAGACCGTCACATTCGGCAAATTTCTGCGCCGTATCATTTACCGCATCATCAAACACGCACCGTCCGTGTTCCCGGCAGTACATACAGGCTGCGCATCCTCTTACCGCCTGATTTCCGACATGAACCAGCTCTGTATCCATGCCGTATTTCCGAAAAACCACTTCCATCTCATGCAGCGCCGTATAGGTGCTGCCGGCCGCATGCGGACTGCCATTGATTAAAAGTACTTTCACCGCGCCTTCCCTCCTCTTTTCTCTGACAATGCTTCCTTTTTTCAGATTTTACCATATTTCCCCGGAAATTACCACAGACCGAATCATAAAAAAACGATATGGCTCTTTCCGAAAAGCCATATCGTTTATCCATGTTACTCCACATCCTGAAGCGCCGCATATCCTTCTTCCCCGGTCCTGATCTTGACAACCCCTGCCACATTATAGACAAATATTTTGCCGTCCCCGATGTGTCCGGTATACAACGCTTTTTTCGCTGCAGCCACCACATCCGCCACCGGAATCTTGCTGACAACCACTTCGATCTTGACTTTGGGCAGCAGCGTAGCGTCCATCTCCACGCCCCTGTACATTTCGCCTGCCCCTTTCTGCACACCGCATCCCATAACCTGTGTCACAGTCATTCCTGTGACGCCCAGATTGTTCATCGCCTTTTTCAGATAATCGTAACGCTCCAGTTTCGCAATGATGGCCACCTTATAAATGCCTGTGGATAAATCCGCTGCATTCACAACCGGAACAGCCGCCGCTCTCTGCACGTCGGATGCGCTGTCATAATCATCGATGCCGAGATCTGTATTTTCATTGACTTCCATAGTCATTGTATTGGATACATCCATAATACTGAACCCGGAATAAGCCGACGCAAGACCGTGCTCTCTGGCGTCCAGCCCGACGATCTCCTCCTCGTCCGTTACCCGCAAACCGGCCGCCGCCCGAATTACCAGAAAAGCGATCGTCATTGTCACTGCCGTCCATGCCGTTACCGCCGCAATTCCAAGCAGCTGCAGTCCGAGCTGACGGAAACCGCCGCCATAAAACAGTCCCCTGATGCTGTCATTGCCGGGTGCGCTTGTCGTGGCAAAAAGCCCTACTGCAATGGTACCCCAGATACCGTTCAGACAGTGGACGGCCACCGCGCCTACCGGATCGTCCACACGCAGCTTATAATCCAGAAACCAGACACCGAATACAACCAGCAGACCGGCCACCGCACCGATTACAACCGCTCCCAGGCAGTCCGTCACATCACAGGGCGCCGTAATCGCCACCAACCCTGCCAGAGAAGCGTTCAGGCACATGGACACGTCCGGTTTGCCATAGCGCAGCCATGTAAAAACCATACATACCACCGTTGCAATGGCAGGCGCTACCGTCGTCGTCAGCGTAATGGAGGCAAGCTGTGCGACGCTGGTCGCAGCCGCACCGTTAAAACCGTACCAACCGAGCCACAGAATAAATACGCCAAGACACCCAAGCGGAAGATTGTGTCCCGGAAAGGCATTGACCTTCGTAATCTTTCCGGCCTTGTCTTTTCCGAATTTCCCGATACGCGGCCCGAGAATCGCCGCTCCGATCAGCGCGGAAATGCCGCCGACCATATGGATTGCACAGGAACCGGCAAAATCATGAAATCCTGTCTGCGACAGCCAGCCGCCGCCCCAGATCCAATGCGCTTCAATGGGATAGATCACCGCCGAAATGACCGCCGAATAAATACAATACGATAAAAACTTGGTTCGTTCTGCCATTGCGCCGGAAACAATCGTTGCCGTCGTCGCACAGAACACCAGATTAAATACAAAATTGGACCAGTCAAAGCCCGCATAATCGCTGAAAATGTCCAGCCCGGGGCGGCCGAACAGCCCCATCGTATCTTCACCGAGCAAAAGCCCGAATCCGATCAGAATAAACACCACGGTACCGATGCAAAAATCCATCAGATTTTTCATCAGTATATTGCCCGTATTTTTCGCCCGGGTAAAACCGGCCTCCACCATCGCAAAACCGGCCTGCATCCAGAACACCAGCGCGGCTCCGATCAGGAACCAGACGCCGAATATTTCACCGCTTACGGTACGCATCATCTCTTCTGTCATCATTTTTCCTCCTCATCTCATAACGCGCAGGCCTGCACACACAAAAGGCGCTACGGATATGCTCCATAGCGCCTTTGCTTTATGAATGCCAGTGTATCATTGCGGCATACAAAAGTCAATGGTGTTAAATCACAAATAAATATGAGGATTTTGGAAAAATTTGTGAACAATTTATCTAACCGATTACCCGGTACCCCTGCTCTTCCACAACTTTTTTCAGTGTTTCATCCGCCACCTCTTCCGACAAAATCACAACCGCCGTCCCGGCCTCATGGCTCGGTCTTGCCTCCTGCACCCCGGCAATGGCCTCCAGTGCCTTCTTAACGGTTGCCTCACAGTGCGGGCACATCATACCTTCGATTTTCAGTGTTTTTTCCATCTTGGTTTCTTCCTTTCCGTCCTTTTGACTGTTTTCGTTTGCCATGATCGTATTCTGCGCATTGATGCTCTTGCTGCTCCCGCTGCCCCTGATCTGCCGGTCACGGCTTCCGTCATGAATGCGCAGAAGATTCAGACGCAGCGCATTGGTGACAACACAGAAGCTGGACAGGCTCATGGCGGCCGCGCCGAACATCGGATTCAGCTTCCATCCGAATATCGGAATCCATACCCCGGCAGCCAGCGGAATGCCGATTACATTATAGAAAAATGCCCAGAACAGATTTTCATGAATATTTTTCAATGTGGCACGGCTCAGACGGATAGCGGCCGGTACATCCCGCAGTCTGCTCTTCATCAACACCACATCGGCAGCGTCGATCGCTATATCCGTCCCGGCGCCGATGGCAATGCCAATATCGGCTCTTGTCAGCGCCGGCGCATCGTTAATCCCGTCTCCCACCATCGCTGTTTTCCCTTTTTCCTTCAGGCTGCGGATAACGCTTTCCTTGCCCTCCGGCAGGACACCGGCAATCACCTCGTCCACACCGGCCTGTGCCCCGATAGCCCTCGCCGTACGTTCGTTGTCACCGGTCAGCATTACCACCCGAATCCCCATATTCTGCAGCTCCCGCACGGCCTGCGGACTGTCCGCTTTGATAACATCCGCCACCGCGATAATCCCCAGAAGCGCTCCGTCTTTGGCAAAGTACAGGGGTGTTTTTCCCTCCTCCGCCAGCGACGACGCCGTCTCTTTGATATGCGCGGAAAGCGTCGTCAGTTTCCCGATAAACGCCTCATTGCCGCCTGCCAGCGCCGCACCGTCCAGCGAAGCGCGCAGCCCGTTGCCCGGCAGCGCCCGGAAATCCGCCACCTCCGCTGCCGCCAGTCCATCCTCCTGCGCCCGCTGCAAAATGGCCTTAGCCAACGGGTGCTCGCTCTTTCGCTCCAGCGCATATGCCAGCCGCAGCAGTTCCCGCTCCTGTCCCGGCTCCGCTGCGATTATATCTGTCACCCGCGGTTCTCCGCTCGTGATCGTGCCCGTTTTATCCAGCGCAATTACGCTGACTTTTCCGGCCTCCTCCAGCGCTGCCGCCGTCTTAAATAAAATGCCGCCTTTTGCGCCCACACCGTTGCCTACCATAATGGCCACCGGCGTCGCCAGCCCCAGCGCACAGGGGCAGCTTATCACCAGCACGGAAATCCCTCTCGCCAGCGCAAACCCCGGGCTTTCCCCCGCCAGCAGCCATATGCCCGCTGCCGCCAGCGCGATCAGAATAACGACCGGTACGAAAACGCCCGAAACCCGGTCGGCCACCTTTGCAATCGGCGCCTTTGTCGCCGCCGCATCGCTGACCATGCGAATGATCTGGGAAAGCGTCGTATCCTCTCCGACCCGTGTCGCTTCGCACCGCAGATAACCGGACTGGTTTACCGTAGCCGCCGACACCGCGTCCCCCGGTTCTTTGTCCACCGGGATGCTCTCTCCGGTCAGCGCCGCCTCATTGACCGCACTGCTGCCCTCCCGCACAACACCGTCCACCGGAATGTTTTCCCCCGGCCGCACGACAAACAGATCTCCCTTTTTCACCGCTGCAACCGGCACTTCGCGTTCCGTTCCGTTCTCCACAATCACCGCCGTTTTCGGCGCCAGCTTCATCAGCCCTTTGAGCGCGTCTGTTGTCCTGCCCTTGGAACGGGCTTCCAGCATTTTACCCACGGTAATCAATGTCAATATCATGGCTGCCGATTCAAAATACAATTCATGCAGATACCCCATGGCCGATTCCATATCGCCCCGCATCTGTGCATCGGTCATGGCAAACAATGCATAGACGCTATATCCATACGACGCGCCCGCGCCGAGCGCCACCAGGGTATCCATATTCGGGGCACCATGCAGCAGGCTCCTCACACCGCTGACAAAAAATTTCTGATTTATCACCATCACAGCCGTCGTCAGAAGAAGCTGTAACAGTCCCACGGCCACATGATTTTCCGCAAGCCCGGACGGCAGAGGCCAGCCCCACATCATATGTCCCATGGAAACATACATCAGTACACATAAAAATCCTGCCGAATACCAAAGCCGCTGCCGCAGCCCCGGTGTCTCCCGGTCTTCCAGAAGCGCTTCGCTTCTGTCACCCGCTTCCGATTCCGTTCCGCTCCCCTTCCGGGACGCGCCGTATCCGGCGTTTTCCACCGCCGCTATAATTTCCTGCGCCTGCGCCGTACCTTCCACACCCATGGAATTGGTCAACAGACTGACCGAACACGATGTCACTCCCGGCACACCGGACACCGCCTTTTCCACCCGGGCGCTGCACGCCGCACAGCTCATACCCGTTACCGCATATTGCTCCATTTCCGCCTCCCCGGACAGTTTGCCCGCTTTTCCGTTTTATTATTTCATCAGCTTATACAGCGTCGCCGTCAACTCATCGATTGTTTCCTCTCTGCCCTCCCGAATATCCCTGACCACGCATGTGCGGATATGATTTCCGAGCAGTTCCTTATTAAAGGCATTCAGGGCGGCATTGACAGCCGCTACCTGTATGAGAATATCCGGGCAGTACGCATCCCGTTCCACCATCCCCCGGATTCCCCTCACCTGCCCCTCGATCCGTTTCAAACGGTTGAGAAGACTTTTATACTCTTTTTCCGTCCGTTCTTTTGTCCTGTGGCAGCATGGTTCTTCTGTTGCATCGTATTCTTTTCCGCCTTCCGCTTCCCGCATTGTTCTGTTATCCTTTCTGTTTGTGATTCTATATTATACCCCATAGGGGTATATGTCAAGAAAAATTTTATTCCTGTAACCTGCCCTGCCATTATTTCTCTCTTGTCAATTCCCCGCAAAGGCAGTATAATCGTTACGATCATATAAGGGAGGTAATAAAATGAAAAAGACAGCGATCTTAACGGCTTTGCTGTTACTGTCCGCAGTGTTTACAGGCTGCGGTGCAACGGCGAATGCAAATGAGGTTCCTGAACAGGAACCGGCAGCGGCGGAGACCGAAGCAACACAGGAAACAGAAAGCGCTGCAGCAGAAGAAACAGAAGCGGAAGCCGAAGAAACGGAAGCGGAAGCCGAAGAAACGGAAGCGGCACAGGAAGCGGAAGACATGACCTTTACGGTTGATATTACCGACGTCATAACAACGGACGGATTTACGGTAATCGGCAACACCGCTACCGCAGAAAGTTATTCCGGCATTATTGAACTCCATCTGGATGACACGCTGGCAGAGCAGGCGCAGGATGAGATTGAGGTCGGCAAAACGTATGTATTTACCGTATCACCCATGATGACTATGTCCATCCCGCCGCAGGTATCGGTGCTGTCCTATACCGCCGCTACCGAAGAAGACATTGCCGCATTGGAAGAAATCCGTGCCGAAGTTTCCAATTTCAAAGACTGCATGACGTCTTACGAAACAATGTCTCTGGAAGAAATTATACAGGACGCCAATTTCAGCTATGCAACATGGACACAGGAAGAAATAACAGAATTTGAAGCGTTTCTGACCGAAAAAGGTTATACGGAAGATTCCGAAGTCAAATCTTATGTAACGACAAGAGAAAATCTGGCCGGCAGCGTTCCCGGAGGAACCGCTGTTGCCGAATAAGTTTTGAATTGTTTTACTGACATCTTAAAAAGAGGAGGAAAACATGGTTATAAACCTGTTTTCTTCCTCTTTTTACATATTCTCAGCCAATCACGGCTTTGCAAAAACTTCCGCCGCCTTCTTCATATTTTCCATCACCGGCACCTGGAACGGACAGCGCTTTTCACACGCGCCGCAGGCGATACACTCCCCGGCCTTATGCGCCAGCAGAGCATAATGCTCTCTGACCGTTTCCGGCACCTCTCCCTGTGCGGCCGCAAGATTCAAAAATTTCGTCACCGCCGCCACATCGATGCCCTTCGGGCAGGGCGCACAGTGACCGCAGTACATACAATGCCCTTTCCAACTGATCTTCGGCAGCGCCGCCAGGGCGGCGCCGTAATCCCGCTCCTCTCCGGTGGCCGTTTCATAGGCGATGCTTGCCTGCAGCTCTTCGATTGTCCGGGCGCCCGCCAGGACCGAAGCCACCGCCGGGCGGGCAAGGGCGTAACCGATGCACTGAAATGCCGTCAGTTCCTTACCGGCCGGAGACAACGCCCCGTTCAGCAGATCGCCGCCGCCGAACGCTTTCATCACCGTAATGCCGACGCCTAGGCGCTGGCATGTCTCATACAGTTTCTGCCGATCCGGATCCATGTTTAAAAGCGGGCCGGCATAATTCTTTTCATTCCACAGTTCTTCCACATCTTCACTGGCGGGAAGCAGATCATAGCACGGATTGACGCTGAACATCAGCACATCGATCAGCCCGCTCTCCACAGCCGCCTGTGCCGCCTGCGGATTGTGGCTGGAAAGCCCGATACAGCCGATCGCTCCGGCCTTTTTCAGCTCCTGCGCATATGCCATCACCGGCCCCTCTTGCACCGCTTTCCAGTCCTCCACGGAATCCACATAGTGAATCATGCCGATCTCCACATGGTCTGTTCCCAGACGCTCCAGTTGGTCCGCAAAGCTCTCTGTTACCTCCTGCAAATCCCTCGTGCGCTTGTACTGTCCGTCTTTCCAGACCGTACACAGATGCGCCTGCAGGATAAACCGATCTCTGCGCCCGGCAAGCGCCCGTCCCAGATTGGAACGCATCTCCGGGTTTGGCGCATACAGATCGATGCAGTTTACTCCTGCCTGTTCCATCAGATCAATAAAAGCTTTTACCTGCTCATAGGGCTTTTCCACAAGCCCTTCACAGCCCATTCCGATCTCACTGACCATATAACCGGTTCTTCCCAATTCCCGATATTCCATAACATTTCCCTCTTTCTTTCCGTTTTCAGGTGTGCGAAAGTGACAGCGGAAGCTCCAGGCCATGTGCCTGCAGCAGCGCTTCGTCCGTCAATATCCCGTTTGTCTCACCGTCCCGTATCAGCCTCCCGCCGGACAACAGCAGCGTCCGTCCGCACGTATCCCCGATCAGATCCAGATCGTGCGAGGCGATTATTTTTGTCCCTTTCATTTCCCGGATAACCCGGATAAGATTTTTCCGGTTGCGGGGATCCAATGCACCGGACGGTTCATCCAGCAGAATGATCTGCGGCTCCATCGACAGAATCGTAGCGATGGATGCCAGTTTTTTCTGGCCGCCGCTCATCCGATATATCTGCCGGTCACGCAGATCTTCCATATGTACCTGCCGCAGTGCGGCCATCACCCGTCTGTCCACTTCCGCTTCCGCATATCCGTAATTGCGGGGACCAAAGGCCACATCTTCATATACCGTGGCAAGAAAAAGCTGACTGTCCGAATCCTGAAACACATAGCCGGCCGTCTCTCTGATCCGGCGGATATGCTTCTTTTCCACTGTCAGGCCGCCCACTTCCACGATTCCCCGGTATCCGGGCAGCAGGCCGACCAGTATTTTCAAAAGTGTGGACTTCCCGACGCCGTTCGCGCCGATCAGGCCGACAGTCTCTTCCGATTCCAGCTCAAAACTGACGTCGGAAAGCACCGCTTCCGCTCCGTCATAGGAAAATGTCAGATGCTGCGCTTTTATCACGGCCATGCCGTCTCCTCCCATATATCTTCCTGTTATAAAAAAATACGTCCTGCCAGCCGGAAAACCGGTATGCATCGCAGGATCATAAAAACACACAGCCAGCAGACCACGTACAGCAGACTGTATGCAGCCTTTGTCCCGCCCGTCGTCTCCCGCAGCGCTCCGCCGTCATACCCCCGCAGCAGCATACTCTGATATACCGTTTCCGCCCTGTCCATGCTCCGCAGCAGCAAAAGTCCTGCAAAAGAACCCCAGGCGCGCATCCGCACACCGCGCTGTCCCGGCGCGCGCATTCCGTATGCCTGCCACATCCTGCGGACTTCTTTTAAGAGAACGATCAAATACCGCCATGTCAGCAGCAGCACTGTCACCGCGCCCCCGGGCAGTCCCAGTCTGCGCAGCGCCCGGCAGAGCCCCTCCGTTCCGATCAGACACAGCAGAAAATATGCTGCAAATACGGTAAAAATCCCCTTGCCGCACAGTGTCAGTGCGGACAACAGACCGCCTGTCACCGGCAGGTTTCCCAGATAAAACACTATATTTCTGTCGTAAAAAAGATTGGCGCTCCCGAGCAAAATAACGGCCGCTGCAAGATACCGCAGCCGGTACAGTCCCCTGCGGACGGAAATATTTTCCCATATCGCCGTGACCACCAAAAACAGCGACATCCCCATAAGCCCGGGGAGATCATATTTCCCGAACGAAACCGTCACAAGCGAAAACGTCATACATACCATCAGCCGCGCCGCCGGATCAATCCGGCTCGCTTTCCGCCCCGCCCCCATATCGGTGTCCACCGCATGCAGCGCGGCAATCGCCTCCTGCAGTCTGTCCATTACCCTGCCTTCTTTCGGAAAAAGCGCAGCACATAACACCCGGCAACGCACACGCCGATTACGGCCGCGCCGCCCACAATGCCGGAAAACGACGTCCCCGCCGCCGATTCGCTGTCCCGGAAGCCATAGTCAGGGAGCAGCGCCGTCTTCTCCTGCATTTCCGCCGCCGTCTCGTAAACGGCGCCGGACGCGGTAAGCTCTGCCGTACCTGCCACCCGTTCCATCGACCATTCCAGCCCGTCAGGATACGCAGAAGCCGCCAGCGACAACAGGCCCCCGATCACAAATGCCGATATTGTCAGCACCGCCAGCGTCTGCTTCAGGCTCAGCCGGCCCCCGCCCGGTGCCCGCCGTCCATGCAGCCCGCAATCGAAGCCGCCGTGATCCGCCGCCGGGACATTCCCCGCTTCATCATCGCTTTCCAGACAATCATGCCGCCGACAAAGCAGCCGTAAAAAGCCATATTCCAGATATTGGCTCCCAGCGCCAGCAGACCCCCGTCGGCAAACAAAAGGCACTGAATCAACAGCACGCCCGCCATTGTCAGAAATCCCGCCGCCGGACCCAGGATCGCGGACAGCAGCATACCGCCGCACAGATGCCCCGAAGAACCCGTACCCGGTATTGTAAAATTAATCATCTGCGCCGCAAACACAAAAGCCCCCATCACACCCATAACCGGAATTTTTTCCGGCTGTTCCGCTTCTCTTACTTTTTTTGACGCATAACACATCACTGCACCGGAACATACATACATCGTTCCCGCAGCGGCGGGCGCCAGCAAAGCGTCTGCCATATGCATTGCCCTTTCCTCCTATCTATCACCGTATCCCTGATCTTTTTTTTCCGCCAGCGCCGCAAGTTCCCGGTACGCTTCCCGGTACGGCATGCCGTATTTCCGGCCGATTGCGGCCACGCTCTCATATTCGGGATAATACCGCAGGCCCTCCGGCGTCCCGCAAATCTTTATCTCCGCTTTTCCGTACGCCGTCTCCAGCGTCATCTGCCGCCGCACAAGAACGCTCCGCTCCATCTCCATACGCCGGATGCCGATTGTCGTCGTCTCCGCAAATATAATCCGCTCCAGCGCCGGAATATCCGCCTGTGCGCAGATTACGTTCAGCTGCCAGCCGGGCCGGTTCTTTTTCATATAAGCCGGGATATAATGCACGTCTCTGGCACCTGCCTCCAGCAGCCGTTCCATAACATACCCCAGTTCTTCCCCCGTGCTGTCGTCGATATTCGTCTCCAGCTTATATATGCTGTCTTTGGTCTCATCCGTTCCATCCGCCGCAGGCGCAATCAGCATGGCACGCAGAATCCCCGGCCGGGCATATTCCCGCTTCCCCGCGCCCAGACCGGTTTTCTCTATGGTAAACGTCTTCGGAAGCTGCTGTGACGTCATAACAGCGGCCGCCACAGCCGCGCCGGTAGGAGTCACAAACTCGCCCTCCACGCCCGTCAGTTCCAGCGGTATATGATACGCGGACACAATATTGACCACCGCGGGCACTGGTACCGGTAATATCCCGTGCTGACACCGAACCGTACCGCCGCCCTCGCACAGCTTCGGCACAATCACCTCCGTAATGTCCAGATCGTCCAGACAGACGGCCGCCGCCACAATATCCACGATGGAATCGATGGCACCCACTTCGTGAAAATGCACGTCCTCCACCGGCACATTATGTGCCCTGGACTCCGCCTGTGCCAGAATCGAAAATATCCGCATTGCCGTCTCTCTGGCGCGTTCTGTCATATCACAGGCCGCCAATATCGCCCGAATCTCCGCCATCCCCCGATGCACATGAGAATGGGAATGGGCGTGGGAATGCGCATGACTGTGGCTGTGCTCCTGCTCCGGCTCCCCATGCAGATATGCCATGTCATGATCGTGATTTTCATGTGCGGCATCCAGTATCACCCGGAAATCACAGCAGTCGATCCCCGCCTTTTTCACCCTGCCGACCGCAACGGAAAATCCGTTTTCCGGGATACCGGCAAGCGCCGCGCGCAGCCTGTCTTCGTCGGCCCCCAGATCCAGCAGCGCCGCGACCGTCATATCACCGCTGATTCCTGCCAGACATTCCAGATACAAAGTTTTTCCCATCGTTTTGCGTTCCTTTCGTTTTCCGCCATGATTTACAGTGTCTCGTTCATACTGCCCGTGCGGTATCCCTGCAGGTCAAGTGCCACATACGCGAAGCCATATGACCGCAGCGCCGCCGTAATCCGTTCCCGCACGTCGCGCTCCGCCAGCCGCGCAACCGCCTCCGGCATTGCCTCAATCCGTGCCATCCTCCCGTGGATGCGTACCCTGACCTGCCCGAATCCCATATCCGAAAGCAGCGCTTCCGCCCGCTCCACCATAGACAGCTTTTCTTCGGTAATTTTCTCTCCGTACACGAAACGGGAGGCCAGGCAGGCGAGTGAAGGCTTATTCCATGTCGGCAGTCCCATCCGGGCGGACAAAGACCGGATCTCCGCTTTTGTCAGTCCCGCGCGCCGCAGCGGGCTTTGAATCCCCAGTTCCGCCACCGCCCGCATGCCCGGCCGGTAATCGTCATCGTCGTCCACATTGGAGCCTTCCGCCACCGCGGCTAATCCGTTTTCCCGCGCCGTTTCCAGAAATTTCCGAAACAGCGCCCTTTTGCAGTGATAGCACCGGTCGGACGGATTGTCCCGCAGCCCCGGAATCTGCAGGATATCCGTTTCCAGAACAATCTGCCGGATGCCCTCCGCCTCGCAAAACGCCTTGGCTCCGGCCAGTTCCCTGCCGGGAAAAAATACGGACTGCGCCGTCAGGGCAATCACGTTATCTCCGAGCGCCTCTTTTGCCGCCTTTAACAGAAACGTCGAATCCACGCCGCCCGAAAACGCCACCGCCACAGATTCCGTCCGCCTCAGATCATCTGTCAGCGCCCGGTATTTTTCCGCCGTCTCCATCCGCTTCCACCTGTCCCTTTCCCTCCGCCAGCCGGTTAATCTGCGTCGCCAGATACCCCGCGCCGTAGCCGTTGTCTATATTTACCGTCGCAATGCCGTTGGCACAGGAATTGAGCATTGTCAGCAGTGCGGACACTCCATGAAAGCCTGCGCCATAGCCCACGGATGTCGGCACCGCGATAACCGGATTGCGCACCAGCCCGCCGATCACACTGGCCAGCGCCCCTTCCATGCCCGCCACGGCGACCACACAATTGGCCCGCTGGATACTGTCCAGGCGTGAGAGCAGCCTGTGCAACCCGCTGACACCTACGTCATAAATCCGTTCCACATAACTGCCGAAATATTCCGCCGTCTGCGCCGCTTCCTCCGCAACCGGAATATCCGCCGTGCCCGCCGTACAGACTGCAATCCTTCCGCTCCGCCGCTTTTCCGTTTTCTCAATTTTCAGAATACGGGAAATCTCATCATAAACGACCGCCGGCAGCGCTTCCTTTACCGCCTCAAACTGATGCCGGTCCGCCCTTGTCCCGAATGCCTCACCGTTCGCCTCATACAGCTTCCGATAAATCGAGACAAGATGCGCATCCGCTTTGCCGCTGCAGTAGATTACCTCCGGGAATCCGGAACGTATCTCCCGGTGCATATCCAGCTTCGCATAGCCGAGTTCCTCAAACGGCTGACGGCGAAAATAACGCTCCGCCTCCTCCACCGACATCCGCCCGCTCCTGACCTCTTCCAGTATCGCTTTCGTCTCCATAATATATATACCTCCGGTAGTAGCCGTCAAAATACAAAAGCACATCTTCCCCGCATACGGACGCCAGCGAATCCGCCATCTGTCTGCGCACTTCCTCCGCATCCAGCCCGCGCCGCCGTATCCGTTCATTGACCCGGGACTGCAGCATCAGAAAATCGGCAAGTCCCGCTCTCGAAAAAGGCTGCTCCAGCACAAAAGACACCTGCTTTTCCGGCCGGAATCCGTGACTGACTGCTGCCGCGTCCGTCAAAGCATCCGCTTCTGCCGCGGCTTTGGGAAAGCGTTTCCGATAATCGTTATGCCACCACCCGGTATAGGCCGGATTGTCTTTCATCCTGTCGGTAATCCAGAAGTCATAGACAAGCAGCGTCCCGCCGTTTTGCAGCACCCGTCCTGCACCGGACAAAAAGCGATTCACATCCAGCCAGTCCACTACCCCTGCCGCCGACACAATATCAAACGTCTTTTCCGGGAAATCCGGCGCCTCTCCGCTGCCGCATACAAACGTACAGGCCGCGTCCGTGCACGCCGCCCGGGCCGCCGCAACCATATCTTCCGACAAATCCATGCCCGTCACCTGCCGGCAGATCAGCCGCAGCGCTTTTGCCGACAGGCCTGCACCGCAGCCGACGTCCAGACCGTTTGCAAAAGAAATGCCCGGGCAGTCAGCCTGTACCATTTCCATCACCTGTCGGTGCAGGAACGGCCGGCCCGCGTATCCCCGGGCAATACGCGCGTCTGCAATAAACGTTGTCATCTTCGTGTCCTCTCTGTAAAAAATTATATCATAACCCACCGAAATATGCTACACGCAAACCGGCACGGCAAAACGGATATAAAAACAGAAAAAAGATGATAATTCTATCATTTTTCTAACAATTCCTTCCGATATATACAATAAGATACACGATTCGAATATATCAACAGGGAGGGATTTCCGCAGAAAAAAAACGTTCCGATACATTCACAGTACAGCCGGTGTCATCTGTTTCCACCGTCAGTATGGTAAAGCGCAGATACAGAGATATTTCCCGTAATCAAAGCGAATACCCGGCTCCGCCGAAGCAGTTTCGGCAGGTCTTACGGGAAGTACAGCAAAAAAACAGTCCCGCCCCCATGTATTGTCATACCGTTACTTACAGAAAGGACTGCAGACTGTATACATTTTTATATCACACCGGCGAATATTGCCACTGACAAAACAGATGATACCGCCGTATGATAAAAAAAGAATCCTGTCTGACAGGATTCTTTTTTTATCATACGGCCACGGCCCGCCAGCCGCCGGCAGGCGCAGACATATCTTTGTATTTCACTCACACAGTTACCGCTCCCGGCGCGGCAGAAAGCGCTCCGGCAAAATACCGCCCAATGCCCGCGATAAATCCCAGCGCTTCCTCTTTCATCGCATCCGGAAACGATGTCAGCACAGGCGCGGTTTCAAAATTCAGCACACCCGCATAGCCGGCCGCCTTCAGTCCTCTGACAAATCCCTCCCAGTCCGTGGAGGGAAGATTTTCCCGGGTACGCGTGAACGTAAAGGGAATCTGGTGCAGATCGGAAACGCCGTCATTGTCATGTATATGCAAAACCTTCAGCCGTCTCCCCAGTACCGTCAGAAACGGTTCCAAATCAATCCCGACCAGATTGGCATGCCCGGTGTCGAAACAAAACCCCAAAACCTCCGCTCCGTATTTTTCATTGAACCGGTCAATGCGCCGCGCAGCTATATGCGCGTCGCAGCAGGGTCCTTCCACGATATGACTGCCGACAGACGTATACAGATTTTCCACACATACCGTTATGCCGTATGCCTTTGCCATGGGGGCAAGATAATCCAGAAAATCCGCCGTCCGCTCCCACTCCGCAGCCTCCGAACCCAGATGGTGCACCAGCTTAAAACCGTGTACGACAATATGCGGGCAGCCGAAAAAAGCGCATATCTCCAGACTTTTCGGCGCGACCACACACCGCAGGTAATCATTCAGCTCCGGCCCCGCGCCGGGCACATAGTTGGGATAGGGCATATGCATCTGGCTGACCCGGATCCCCGCCCGCTCCGCCGCTCTCTTATGCGGCGTAAAAAAGGTTTCCAGTTCCCGGCCTGTCCTATCAAAAAAATCATTGGCCGCAAAGCCATACAACGCCTGATTCGTCAGATAGGCATTGAGGCTGAAATCACAACAGGAAAAGCCCGCCCGCCGCAGCATGGCAAACCCTTCCTGCGGGTTTTCATCCCTTATGACATTTTTCGTCTGTACACCGATCTCCTGCATATCCTATTCCTCCCGCCTGATTCTGTCAAAATAATATGACGGCAGATATTCATCGTTAAAATATTCGATCCCTTCCACGCCCATCGCTCTGAGCTGTGCCTCGATCTCACGGTAATAGGTATTGCAGATAAAGACGCCGCATCCCGCAGGCAGATTTTTCATCGCCTCCGGGCTTCTGACCTCCAGACCGCAAAATTCCGTTCCCCAGAGTTTTTCGTTATTGTCGCATGTAAAAAGGGGCGGATACTTTGCTCCGTAACACTTGATATAATTGCGGCACATATTGCCCGCGCCGAACAGCACAACGGACGAATATTTTTTCAGCGCATTCTCAATTCCCACCTGCATGGCAAAATAGTCGGCCGTCGCCCTGCCCAGGGCCAGGACCTGCGGACGCAGAAGCGGTGAAAATGCCTGCACCGTATCCTGCAGATCCAGAATCAGATCGCCGTCGAACCCGCTCCCGCGCAGTCCCCGGATCAGCGCCAGCCAGTCCGTGCCCGAATACAGCCCGCAGTCGCCCGCGTAGGGACTTAATACTAACTTCTGTTGTTGCTCAACCATAATATCACCGCCTGTATTGAATAATTACATTATACCAAATATAGGCGGTGAGATCTACTTTTTCAGCAGCCTCCTCCCACATGGGGTGGTGCGTAGTTTACAGTTCCGTATATGAAATTTGTGTTCCGTTAT
>CAJUCC010000069.1 GCA_910585205.1 uncultured Lachnospiraceae bacterium | reverse complement strand
TCCCGTTACAACTTTAGTTTATCACAACATTATTTATTGTCAATATCATACGATCAGTATGGTCAACAGGAAATGAAATTGATTATATTGTATGATTTATCTGACATGATTTTTGCGTTAAAGACTGTGTTCAGAAGTGCTGCTTTGCGTAAAGAGACAGAACTGGATCAATCTGATACAGTCCTGTCTCTTTATGAATTAATACTTTCGGACATAAGAAGGTATGTTTATTATATTCTCCATTCAAGTCTCCACAACTTTAGGCCAGGAGAAGTCCCTGCATTGTTCTATTTCTTCCTGTACAGTCAGTTGCTATTAAGAAATAGAAGAGCAGCATCACTCTTTGGTTTATACCCAGTCACGGGCAAGTTTTCCTTCTTGGTTTCGAGTACCTATTACAAGTCTTTCGGCTCAAAATCGTTTATACTCTGTGAACACTTCCATATCTGAATAATCAGACTTAGGGTTTCCGTTGCTGATTGGTGGTTTAGTCTCTTCCACAAGACGCATCACTTAGCGTTTCCGCATATGATCTATCGCATATTTTCTTACCATTACTGGTATCCGTTTCGGAGTGCATATCACGCTTACCGTTTCCGGTTACGTTGTAGCCATGCGATACTATATATTCACTATAATAAAGCTTCCCAGCACTGAGGAATAGCAATCCCCAATTACGATTTATTTTACAGAACACTGTGAGTTGACTGGGCTCACACATTCCAGCCTTTGAAGCTTATGCTCTGCGCATAAATAACTCAGGCGTGAAGGGCATATTCAAAACAAAAAACAGTTTATGAAATCCGTACACTCATACGGCCTTTACCAGTGTTCCAGACTCCGGAAAATAATCCTGCTCCAAGTCCAATGGTTCCCAATGAACCAAGTTTAGTGGTAACGGTGTCTACAATCGAAAGAAAACCGTTAAAACTATTGACAACTGCGATTATGGCATCGGAGTTGGCAATATTACTCATAACCTTGGTGAATGTATTGCCAAGACGATTCACGGAACCTTCCCAGTTATTTGCGGATTTCATGGCTTTTTCCATAGCAGAGCCATTGCCTTCGGCATAATCGTTTAACATTTTCTCATAAAGTGACCAGTTTTCAAGTAGAGCGTTCAACTGACTGCCCATGGAATCTTCGCCGAGTGCACTTATGAGATTTGTTCTGCGGGTATCCGATTCATCCAAAGCGGTGTATGCTTCTGACAATTCTTTGAGAATCTGCATCGGATCACGGAGAGAAACGATGCCGTTTTTGACTTCCTTTAATGAGACGCCCAATGCTTCACATGCCTTTTCATATTGGCTCAGTGATTCGGCATCGAGAATTTTACCGTTTCCAAGTTCGCCTTCTGTCTGCCGGATATTCATAAGAATACCGTTCCAGGCGTGGGCCGCAACATCGCCGCCCTGTCTGGTGGCGGCAATCATTGTCCCCATCGCAGCGGTCGCTTTTTCAACAGCGATTCCGGAACCGGCAGACTGGGAAGCGGCAATTCTGGTTGCTTCCGCAAAATCTTTCATTGACAAAGCGTTGCGGCTTGCAATATTGCTCTGGCCATCCAAAACAACATTCAACGCTTCTGTATTACCTTTTAATTTATACGCCGTATCGATAGCGATAAGATAATCGTTTGCTAATTCAGCTCCCATATCACCGGCGGTTTGGGTAAGCATACGCAGTTCGGCTAAATCTTCGACATTTTTATAGCCGGCATGATACAGATCCCGAATGCCGGCGAGATAATCAGAAGCTTTTTTGCCATATTTGCCGGCTGTGTCATAGGAAGATTTCTCCATAGCGGATAAATCGGCTCTGCTTGATTGAACCGCCGTTTTGCTGATTTCCGTCATGATACGGTTGACTTCTTTCAAATCGCTGACAGCGCTTTTTATTTTAGACAGTAACGACATAACGGCAGAACCTGCAGACAACCACTGCGTAAACCCCTGAGCAGCCTGCGACATCTGATTTTTCAGGAAAGCGCCCAGCCGATGGATGCCCTGCATGGAGTTTTCGGTTTCTTTTAATTTACCGTCAATTTCATTCCATCTGCTAAGATTAACGCCGCGGCCCAATTCATCTGCATATCCCTGTAATGCAATTCTTGCTTCATTCGCAATTCCCGCATTCTCGGCGAGAAATAGATGAATGCGGTTAATCAGAGAAGTGGCTTTTTCGCTGGAAACAGGCTGCATATTTGTATCACAGGCCGTTTTTGCCTGTTCAAGCGCCTGATCGATCGATTTCCTTAACTGTACGGTATCAAGTTCGGCGGGGACATTCACAGTATATTTTTCCAGTTTCTTCTGTATTTTTGAGATGTCACGCTTACCGATACCACTTGAATCCAGTATGACTTTTAACAACACATTTAGATCATTATTCATCTGTTTTCGTTGTCCCTTTCTGTTTTCCGGCAAGGTGTCTGAGAAAATTCAGCATTGCCGTTTTCAAGATAGTTTCTGTATTTTTCACGCACAAATTGAATACTTTCTTCAATAAGTCCGTTTTCCATGTTGTTTTCTTCCAATATTTTTCCATAAAAAATGCAGTGAGCGAAATCACGATTATGATGCCATAATTTCAGCAATGGCCGCCTTGATTTCCGGCTTAAAAGAGTTCATATCGGATAAATTGCAATTCTGCAATTCCGCTTTCGCCTGTTCTTTGTCTCCGGCAGTTGTATATCCGTGAATTGCCATAAAAATCTTGTAGTGTTCCATCGTATCGGTTATGGTTCTCCAGGGTTTAAATTTTTTTTCGTTTTTACATGTATTGCATATGTGATAACCTTTATTACAAATGGTACAATATGCATTAATATTATGATCTGTCATAATTCACCTCAGAAAAGGCGGTTATATTTCAAACCGCCTGTTGCACAATCAGTCTTCGCTGATGATAATGTCAAACAAAGAGCCGTCCTCGTCACAGTAATCTTTCTGTAAAATATAGGAAGCCGCATGTTTGCCGTCGGGACTCAGAGCAACTTCGGTACTGGAAGGATCGATCTGCGCTCTGGGACATCTGATAACGCCGGCATACACAATATTGGCATTGCAAATATCATGGAAGATGGCATGGATGAGAAGGGTCTTGATCTTCGGTGTCCGGTCTGTTTTCTTTGTCACCTGCGCGGCGTTGGTGGTTTCTCTTTCATAATTGACAAACACCCTTCCGCTTACGCCTTCCGGCAGCGTAATGGTTTTTGTGGCAGCATCAATGGTAAATTTACCGTCACCCGCAGTAGCAGAAACTTCATATGTATCGCCAAAAGTATTATTTTCATTGATAACTTTTACATATTTAACCTCTGCACCGGCAGTTCCGACAGGGACATATTTTAAGACTGCCGTGTGGTCAGAAGCAATGGTGATCGTTTCGGATACCGGCATGATAATCTTGTTGTCCTCGGATGCCAGAACCTTTTCGGTACCGTACTGAGAAGCCGCGAGGTCAAGAGAGAAGTAAGAGTTACTGAAATCAAACGTGCCTTTCTGCGCCTTATAGAATGTCGCAACGGTAGAACCCATTGCATCCGTTACATCCTGTGCTTCGGCACTTGTTTTCAAACTCGGCTCTTCGATCTGCGTATAACGTCCCACCAACTCATTTGTTGCAGGATCATACTCCTCAACAGATCGAATTCTTTCAAGAATCAGTTCATTCGGGTTAAAAGTCATAAATTTTCCTCCTTATTTTGGGCGTGCGGAAAACCTGTCAATCAAGGTCTCCCAGCCAATCCACTTGTTTTCTTACATCTTTCAAATTTACACCGCCAAATCCGGAGTACGCACTTTGCAGTAGTAAATTTGCATTTTTAATTTTCAGAATCCGTTTAACGGAATCCATAAAAGCATTGATTTTCATATCCCAAACATCGGAATGATTATATTTGAATTCTTCGCAGTTAATCATTGCCGATATAAGATTTTTTAATTGGGAATGATATTCTTTTCCCCTGTTTTTGAATCGTTCTTCCCTTGCGTCATCAATTAAGATCATTTTTGTCGTGGCATTTGCCGGAAGCTTTTCGTCTTTTTCGATGATATGCATCTGGCGTAAGAAATCGGTTATCATAAGATATGTGTATTCGTCTATCACAACCATATCATTATCGATAATCTGACACAGCATAAATGATCCGTCCTCTTTTTGCATAATGCCGAACTTCCTGAAATCCAAATCTCCGAAAAGGATGGCAGTTTTTTCCTGAGGGTACATATTGTGAAGCAGGCAGCAAAACAGTTCAAATTGTGTAATTTGTGTGTAGTCAATCCGGGGCTGCATATCCCACAATTGCGACTTTATCGTTTGCGGGGTAGCGGTGAGATTATATACCATTGCATAATAGTCACGTTCACCATACTCGTATATTTCGTCAATCGAAGGCTGATGGATGTGAATATGCTCTGAAACAATAAAATCTTTTCCGCGATATACTTGTAACTCATCATGATACAAACGATCACCGGCTTTCTTTATTACAGAGAGGGGAGTGTGCATAAACATCATCTTTTGTCATGTTTGCCTCCCATGTATACGTTTATTTGATTTTGGAGTCGGTATCTTTGCCGTGAATTTTGGGGTATTACATCACCTCCTTATCTGCAGATTCATATAAAAACAGGAGAGTGCGGAAAGCTCTCCTGAGAAACGCTGTTTTTTCGGAATGTCACACAAGTGATCTGCCCACAAAAAAGCCGGATAAAAAGGGATGGTTTTACCGCTTTCCTGTACAGTGTGAGAGCGCTCACTTTCCGCATGTGTGTCCGGGGTTTGGTCAGACAAGTATTATAAGGGAATCTATATACCATTAAAAGAAAATACCATTTTTTGCAAAAACAGGCTGTAAGGCCAGGAAAATCAACGGTTTCCGGGAAATTCTAAAAAGTAACAGGCTGCGTTTCCCGGTATTTTTTCATTCTGTTTTTGGCATCGGACGCATTGGCTTTCTTATAACAGTTACTACAATACTTTATTCTGTTATTGGTAATTTTCACTGGCTTTCCGCACAGGCAGCATTGTTTATATCCATTCTTAAAATTTCCGATATACTGGTAGCCGATATGATGAAATTCTTTGATCTTATAACCAATTCTGCCGGAATCGATCAATTGGACTCTGATATTTAAGTTGTCGACTCTTTTCCCCAAAGAGATATGGCCGTTACGATATAATTCATGCAGCAGTTCATTTCTTTGGTCCGATGTGAGCGTAACATCAGAAAGCCTGAAAACCTCGGATATTTCTTTCGCCGTTTTTTTATTGATCCAGCCGTCGCTGTCCATATACCTTGCAATAGCAAATAATGTAAACATTAGTTTCTTTTGTCTGTCATTGGACAAAGAACGGATAAAATCAAGCTCTGATTCATAAACAGGGATATATTCTCTCTCTTGAAAACCCTGTTCTATCTTCCCGCTATATAATCCTTCGCATATGGCAGTAATCTTGTTATGATACCGATATTCCTGATAGTTATCCAAATCAAATTCCAATAGCTTTTTCTTAGTGATGTCGGATAATGCGTCGGCAGTTATCGTATCGCAGCAGTAGTATTTGGCAATCAGAGTTATCAGGTATCCCACAGGCAGATCGTCCGGCTTTTCTTTTGAGGCCAGAATGTTTCCGATATATTCTTTTTCATTCAGTATGTACAGTGTTTTGTTCCTCCAGTCTTTTCACAATCGTTTCTCCGATACAGTCCCAACAAAATTGCCGGTTTCCCTTACCGCTGTAAGTAATGTCCAAAATGATATTCAGGCGTTCTTCGTCATCGGGACATATCTCTTTTGCCTTTTGATTAAACTTGGTATGCAGAAAATACCGGTTCCTGTTGGAATCACCTTTGTCATAATGTTTCTGTTTTTTATATTCTCTCAGGCATTCACAATAATATTGTTCTAATTCCGCAAGCTCCTGTCTGTGTCTTTTCGTACAACGCCGCTTTGTCTTGAGAACGTTATAATCAAACAGCGAATCTTTGTGTAATTGCGATTTGTAACCGTCCAGTTGACGTTCAACATATCTGCAGATTTTATTCATAGAGCAGTTTCCCATACCGACGGGTAGTTTGCGTTCGTACCAAAACAGAAATTCTTTCTGCTCGTCTGATAAGCGGTCACTGTCTGCATACAGATCCTGAACGGAGCAGTGATATAATGTATAACATTTATCATTGCTTTCCTTTTTGTACTTTTTATAGTCACGTCTTGCGTCTTCGTAAATATATATCATAAAATAAGGTTTGCGATAAGCGCAGATCGACTGCCAATACCGATTATCTCCACAGGCTCTCAGATTGTACCAATAAGCCGGCATGGGAGTGGCCACAATTCCCTTGATTTTATCCAATTCCGCCTGCTGATAGAGTTGACCGCATCCAATGCGGTATTCCAATTCCTTATATTCTTTGGAATCTTTTTCGAAATGCGATTGTACCTCCATCATGGAAGTGACATAATTGGTGATCGCGCCAACCTGATTGCCCATACCGTTTTTATTCGTCTTTTTTACTTCCGTTTCTGTGATTATCGTTTTAGATGCATGGCGTTGTACACATTCAATGGCAGGAAGCTTCCGGTATCGCCTTTTCAGCACTGCGTTATTTGTGGAAAATAAAATATCACTGTCCCAGTCGCAGCCGTTTTCTGCCAGGCAGAATGAATCCCAGGCGTTTATGATGATAATGGTGTCCATATATTGATACCAACGCTTACATTCATCGGCGTTATTTACGGTACACATGCGGATATTATTATGGCTTGTCATCGGACTTCTGAAAACAACAACGTCGCTCTCGTTTTTATCCATCCAAAATTTGGAATAACATTCGCCTGCCTTGAGCAGTCCTGTGACTTCCAGACCGCAGACCGACTGCATGAATGCAAACGGATCGCCGCTGGCAATCTGATAATTACCCTGTACAAACAATTTTCCGATCTTGGCGTCATCTATTTTCTTTTTCATAAATCTGTGTACGGAGTCAATGATATAGGGATCACCAAGCATATATTCACTTGTGTATAATGCGCGCTGCCACGAATTGACGTCTGTATTTTCGGTAATGCCCAAAAACGCAACGGTGGAAGCGTAGTCGCCGCACATGGCAGATTTCAAATAGTTGATTGTCGGCGTGCAGAGTTCTTCAATGTCTTCCTCTGTAAATTCATATGACTGCAGATATTGATAATTGAGTTCCCTCTGTTCTTCTAATGTGTGCGGAGAAATCTTCGTGACGGAAAACCCATATCCACATTCTCTGCATGCGTTTTCGTAACTTTCAATACTGTCATACGCCATCCATAGTTTAAAAGACGATTCCGTTAAAATCATTTCACACTTGCGAATATCCTGCATGTTTCCCCAGATGTCCTGTATGAAATAATTGCCGTTGTGAAATTCTTCCACAAATGCAAGAACAGGAAAGGGGTACAGCATTCCTTTTAACCAGGCATTTCTCAGGCAAATACCGCCGGGGATATAATCCAGTCCTAAAAATTCGGACACCCGTTTCATATAGTCAACCGTACACAGATTAAAACCGTCCGATACGATATTTTCCAACTGCTTGTGTAATACAGTTTCCATAACGGGTTCGGCGGAATCTTTTCCGTCGTCCAAAGATATTACATCCGCAAAGTATTGGGTGACACAGTCTTTTACGACCAAAATACCGTCAGGAATACAGATTGGCTGAGAGGCCGAGCATGTCAGAGCTTTATAAGCCTCATATTTTGCGGGGACAAGCGGAATATTCCGATTCCTTTTGCATTCGCAGAGTTCGTTTAATGTATCGATGTATTGCGAATTGCAAAACAGAAGCGTATTATTTTTTAAGCCGCCGGTAGTTCCCACAAATCTTCGGTAATTGATCCCGTTTACGGTTATCCCCTTATTGCTGGCAGCTCTGCTGAAATCAGACTTTTTATCCAGGACTACCTGCATGAAAATCTTGGAAAAATCAATTTCCGCTATGTTTGTATGTAAAATTTTATTTGCCATAATACGAAATTCCTGGGCTTCGAATAATGACACCAATTCCTGGAACCGGAATGCTTCTTTCCTGGTTATCTGTAAATCCCAGTCATAGTATTTCAGTTTGTTGGTTCCGATTTTAAAAATCTCATATTGCGGTATGTTAATCTTAGCCATAGATTCTCCTTTCCGGGCATTCGGACTGCCTGCTTTTTTCTTTTTGTTCTCTGTTGATTTTCCATTGTTTTTCTGATTTTGCATCCCCGGTAATACGGTTTGCAATCGGCGATCCGTTTGGATTACTTTTTCCCCGATGATCCGTATTGAAATCGGAGGGATAAATGATGCCTCCGAAAGTGGTGTGATTTGCCGCATAAATTCCGTATCTGTTGATAATCTCTGTCATTGGTTACTGAATTTCTCCTTTCCTGTTTTACATTGATGATTTTACTTCCATAATAATTATTTCTCCTTTTGTGATCGTAACCAATTCGATTTTTACTTCGTGTGGGGATTATGGACGCATTGAGAAAAGAAAAAAAGCGATACCGCTGGTTGGTATCGCTTTTTTATATTATTGTAATATATTTTCCTGATAGAAGAATTTCAGACGTAGTTCGATTAACAGTTGATCGTATCCGAGTAATCTCGATAGTTGTTCGGCGGAATAGTTTTTGTTTTCCAATATGATTTCGTCGGAAATCAGCAAATTAACCGCAAAGGTGTTGGCTTCGATCTCCAGCTTATCTACCGAAAGCAGCGTTTTGGAGCGCAGGAATGGAGTGGAAGCGTTAGGATGTATAATGGCATGTCCCAATTCATGGGCACATGCAAAATACGCATCCTGGTCATTCAGAGAAGCGTTGATGTGTATTTGTTTCATGCGCAGCGGATTGTTGTAATATCCGTTGACAGTCCCCAATTCCTCAAAGTAAACCGCAATTTTCAATGCATCCGCCAACTCAAACGGATTGGAAGTATTATATTTTTTGGTTAAAGACAAAACGGTATCTTTTATGTTCAAAATAGCGATCACTTCCTATTCCTTGTCAGAACTGTATTTTTTGGGAGTAAATTTTTTGGCATTGATTTTTGCGATTCGGATGCTGTTTTCCAAACTTGCCTTTAAGAGTTCTTTTGTGGTTTCATCCAGCGGTTCCCCGGAAAACATAAGTCCTTCCTGGGTATCGAGTGCAGAAAGTGTGTTTTCCAGGCGTTTTGCAATATCTTTTTCATCTTTCGCACTCAGGGACGGTGTGTCGGAATCGGATTTTCCGGTCACCAGATAATGGATGGAGACATTAAAATAGGAAGATAATTTTTGAAGAACGTCTGCGCCCGGAGAACTGTTCCCCCATTTTGAGGATGAACCATTACTGATACCAATATCCGATTCCATTTTGCGCTGGGATACGCCTTTTTCTTTACACAATGTTTTGATGTTATCCAATAATGCCATATGAGTCCTCCTGATTATGATAGAAAATTTTCAGCAAAAGTATTGACATGCTGAAAAAAATCTGTATAATAAGCAATATGCAGAACATATTCAGCAAAATAACCAACGTATGTTCGGGATATAAGTAGTTTATTACATTGCAATGGAAAAGTCAACAGGATTTCGCTGAAAATATTCAGAAACGAACAGGATCAGCGTGTGGGGAAGGTAACATGGAACGTATCGCAATACCGGATGAGATGAAACCGATCATCGTTTCGTATTATGAAGATAATGCAAAAAAATTATGCGGCATGGTGGATAAGATTCTGTTCCGACTGCGGTTTGCAGATGTGGATAAGGACGATTTTTATTCTCTGGCAAATGAAGTTTTTCTGTATGCCATACGGGATTATAATGGTTCGCAACTTTTTGACAGATTTTTATACGCCTGTTTATATAAAAAGTTTTGTACGGAAATGACAGGCAGGATAAGAGACAAAAGATGCGGCAAAACTAAAATAAAAGAAAAGAATGAAAACGGCGAAATTACGGAGAGAATGATAATGTTACCGGATGTGAGCATATATTCTCCTGCCGGAGATGACGAAAGTTATACGGTCGGTGATATGATCGCGGACGAATTTACCATAGAAAGAGAGCTGTTTGAGAAGGACGAACTGGGATACAGCAGAAAAATGCTTTTATATCTTGACAGACTGTCATGGCTGCAGAAAGAGGTATTAGAGCTGAACGCAGCCGGCTTTTCTCCCGATGAGATCAGAGCGCGGTTACATATAAGCAAAAAACAATACAGCGATTGCTGTGCGGCAATTCGTTCCTATCGAAATGTTTCGGTATTGTTTTAGTTACTATGATGGGGAATCACAGGGGGAGGGGAGTCGAAATGGCAAGACCGAGAAGACAAACGTATTCGCTGGAAACATATTTGCATAATATTAAGGACGGGGATATTTCCAATAATGCTGATACACAGAGAAAACCGGCGTGGAAAGCAATCATTAACGGGCTTATTGTGACAATTTTAACAGATGACTATATCGCACCCATTATTCTTGCCCAGGAAGACAGCAGTCAGTTGGATATTGTTGACGGAGGCAGCAGAACTGCGGCTTTTATGATGTTCAGATATGGAAATTATAAGATTTCGTCATCTGTCGAGAATTCCGTTATTCCATATAAGAAAAAGATGGAAGACGAAAGCGGAAACATTTACCGGGCAGATGAAAATTTCAATATCAAAGGCAAAACGTATGAACAGCTCCCGAAGGAATTGAAGAAAAAGTTTGATGAATACCAGATTGAGACAGTGATCCATGAACATTGTGACAAAAGTAAAATTGCCACATATATAAAGCGGTACAATGAACATTCTTCGATGAATACAAATCAAAAGGCATTTACATATATTGATAAGTTTGCGAATCGTATTCGAAAAATTATGGACAACAGATTTTTCTTAGAGTGCAGTGTTTATTCTGATAACGACAATGAGAAAGGCGCTGTCGAAAGGGTTATTGTGGAGACGGTAATGTGCATCAATCATTTTGATGCGTGGAGCAGACAAGCGAAAACGCTCTTTCAATATGTCAATGATTTTGGCACTGACGGGGAATTTGACAAATTGGAGGAAACGATATGCAGACTGGGCAATATTGTCACAGAAGATATCAAAGAAATATTTAATAAAAAGGATTCCTTTATTTTTATTACCCTCTTTGACAGATTTACGAAGCTGGGCATCGGCGATGTCAGGTTTGCAGCGTTTTTGAGAGCGTTTCAGTCTGATCTGAGACAGACAGGCAGAAACAAAAACGGATTCTTGTTCGATGAAATAAAGCAGAATAAGAGTACCAAGAGCAGACAGGTTATTATCGATAAGCTGGAGCTGCTTGAAAACCTGATGCATGATTTTATAGAGCGAAGCAGCTAACACGCTTATTGTGACGGCGCGTGGGGATTTTAAGCGGTATTTGGCAGACAGAGACAGGAAAAGTGCAAAAGGAGGAAGGTTTTTATGAATATGATTGGTTATGCGTTATCAATGGCGAAAAGGTTTTATGATAAGGATACATACGACCATGCTCTGCGGGTGGCGACGTATATTGCGGAAAACCCGATGATTGATGATGAAAATATGGAAGACTGCATTGCGCTGGGAATTATGCATGATTTATGGGAGGATACCGATTATCCTGTCGTTCCCGTAATCAATAATAAGCATTTCTTTCAATGCATGGAACTGCTTACAAAACCGGAAGATATGGAATATGAGAATTATCTGACAAGCATTAAAGCGTGTTCCCATACGAACCCGGAGGCTTATTGGGTCAAAATAGCCGATATAAAGGATCATCTGTCGGAGGCAGGTACGCTGACGGAGAAGGTAAGAGAAAAATATGTGAAGGCGCTGCCGTGCCTGTTGTGAGGGGTTTATCATGGAAAATTTAGCAAGGTGTGAATATGATGCCGAAGCAGACAAAAAAGTAAAGGAAGAACTTTTGACTGCCGGGATACCGATATTGGAACTGGGCGTAATGGACCGGGAAGTTAAGACAAGATATATTGGAATACTCAATGGATTCGTATTTCAGAGGGCGTGGTGTTATTGGGTGGTAAAAGGCAATATGCCGTTACAATATGCGAAAATCCTTTATGAAAAACACAGCGATTTAATGATACGGGCGAACGGAGACTGCAGTAATCCGCACCCGGAACGCAGCTCCTGTAACAAAGACTTTGATAAATTATGCCAACCCTATATAGAAAAGTATCAAAAGCATGAAATATCTGGGGAGGAGCTCAATCGGATCGGCAAAGAACTGGAAGCGCAGGGAGAGCAGGTGATCCGTATGTATCATGTGGATACACAACCGGGTCTTTGCAGATTATCGGAGATGATAAGAAAAAATCATATCGTTACGGAATTTGTGAATGGCGTCATGTAATATCGGATGTACTTTTTTGCAGATTTTCATTGTGTTTTTGCGGAATGTTTGCCATAATATAGAAATAATGTTGTTCGGGTGAGGAAATAGCGGTTGGATTGACAGAAAGAATTTTTCATCAAAATAAAGCGGACAGAGAGGAAAAGGCGCATGTCGAAGGATGTTTTGCGGAATGAACTGTTTGAAGCCTTTGCCAATGCTTCGGACAATATCTTTATCTATGTATGTGATATGAAATCGGATCTCTCCAGATGGTCTCAGAATACGGTGGATTATTTTGCTCTGGAAGGGGAATATATGACCGGGGCGGGGCATAAGTGGATGGAAAAGATCCATCCCGATGACAGGGGAGCGTATCTGGAGGATATTGATGCCGTCTTTTCCGGCCGCAGCAGTCGTCACAGCTGCCAGTATCGCGCAAAAAATAAATTTGATGATTATGTATGGCTCGAGTGCAAGGGCAGTGTGATTCCTGACGAGAACGGGCAGCCCGGCGTATTTGCCGGACTGATGACCCGGCTGGACAATCAGAATAAATACGATCCGCTGACCCATCTGCTGACCGGATATGAGATGCAGAATTATGACTTTACCGGAAGGCAGGGAGCCGCCATAATTTTTGGCATCAACGGGCTGCGGAAGATGAATACCACGAGCGGCTATACATATGGCAACAAAGTATTGAAGGTTTTCGGGGAATGTCTGCAAAAGCTCACGGGGGAGACGGACCGGATATACCGCCTGCAGGGGGACGAGTTTATCGTAAATTCTCCGGGCGGGACGAAGAAGGAACTGGTTCAGCTCTTTCGGAGCGTGCAGAGCTGCTGTACCCGCATGGATGTTGCCGTGGACGGGGTGAAAAGCTTTTCCGTCTCCGCGGGAATCGTCGGCTATCCGCAGGACGGGGATACCTATCATATGCTTTTGAGCAATCTGGAACACTGTCTGGAATATTCCAAGGAGCAAAAGACGGATCAGGTCGTGGCGTTTTCGGAAAAAATTGCGGCCAGACATAAACGGGTCGGCATGATTCATGATGCGCTGATGCGGAGCATTCAGAACGATTTTGCGGGATTTGAACTGTATTTTCAGCCGATTCTGGACAGCCGGACACGGGAGATCGTGAAATGCGAGGCGCTGCTGCGCTGGAAGACACCGGAAATACAGGATTCCGCACCCTATGAGTTTATCAAAATTCTGGAGGACAGCGGCGGAATCCGGGAAGTCGGCTTCTGGGTTATGGAGGATGCGGTGCGCCATGCAGCGAAATGGCAGCGGAAATACGGCAATATCTGTGTCAGCTTCAATGTCTCTTATCTGCAGCTTCTGGATGAAACATTTATCGAAACGCTGATTGCGAAAACGCAGGAGTATGGAGTGGACCCGGGCCTGATTATGGTGGAACTGACCGAGAGCTGTAACGCGGAGGACACCTCCATGCTGTCCCGTTGTTTTGACCGCCTGCGCGGTATGGGGTTCCGGATTGCCATGGATGACTTCGGGACGGAATATGCTTCCCTCGGTTTGCTGCACGATGTCAGCATGGACGTGCTGAAGATCGATCAGAAATTTGTGCGGGGACTGACGGAAAAAGAGAACCGGGCCGATCTTGCGATTATTCAAAGCGTTGTCGATATGTGCAGGCGGCTTTCGATTCAGACGGTTGCCGAGGGCATAGAAACAGAAGAGATCCAGAACCTGATTCGGGAGATCGGCGTTTCCTATCTGCAGGGATACCTGTACTCCGAACCGGTGCCGGAGGCGGAATTTGAAAAATTACTTGCAAAAAAAGGAATATAATGGAAAGTTTGTCCATATACTATACTGATTTATAATTTCAGGAGGGATCAGCATGGCGAGAGGACAACGAAAATCAATCGAAGAAAAGATCATGGAAAAAGAGAAAGTCATAGAATCCTTAAAAACCAGATTAAAATCGGAACAGCGTGAGCTGGATGAACTGAATAAGGAAAAACGTGATCTGGATCTGCGCACTCTGCACGATGTGCTGCAGGAAGCGAAAATGTCGGCAATGGATGCCGTGGATGTGATTAAAGAATATATACAGGAGAGACAGAACCCTGCCTGAAACAGCAGGGTTTTGTCTTTTGGCCCGGCGGGGAATTTTCGCGGATTCCCGACGGCGGTTTTCTTCGCGCCGAAAACATATGCTTTTCGAATCCCATTCCCCTCTTTTCATTTCCCCCATTGTAACGTATAATATAAGACAATAGGAATCATACGGGTATTATCTCTGCCAAAGATAAAAAGGAGGGGGTAGCAATGGAACAGTCAATTATTTATACAAATGAGAAATGCGTGGGGTGTAATAAGTGTATTTCCGTCTGCCCGGCCATTCTGGCAAACCGGGCGGAAATGGATGGCAGTGAGTCCAGGATTGTGGTAGATCAGGAAGCCTGCGTTCAGTGCGGCAGCTGTTTTGATTCGTGTGGGCACAATGCGCGGGATTATAACGACGATACGAAGGACTTTTTTCGCGACCTGGAGGCGGGGAAAAAGATTTCCGTTATTGTCGCACCGGCGTTCCTGGCAAATTATCCGCGGGAATACGGACGGATACTGGGCTATCTGAAGTCGAAAGGCGTAAATCACATTTACAGCGTAAGTTTCGGGGCGGATATTACGACATGGGGCTATCTGCGGTATATTACGGAACACAATTTTACCGGCGGCATCTCGCAGCCGTGCCCGGCAATCGTAAGTTATATCGAAAAATATATCCCCGAGCTGATACCCCGTCTTGTGCCGGTGCACAGTCCTATGATGTGTATGGCGATCTACATTAAGAAATATCTGAAACTGGAGGACGATCTGGCCTTCTTAAGCCCCTGTATTGCCAAAAAGACTGAGATTACGGATCCGAATACATATGGCTATGTGAAGTACAATGTCACATACGATCATATGATGAAAACCATAGGCAGAGCCTATGAGCAGTGTGCGGAAGCCAGAGACGAGATCGGATATGGGTTTGGATCGCTGTATCCGACGCCCGGCGGTCTGCGGGAAAATATAGAGCATTTTCTGGGGAAGGAACACCTTGTCCGGCAGATCGAAGGGGAAAAGAGGGCTTATGAATTTCTGCATCAATATCTGGAACGGGTAAAGGGCGGCAGACAGCTTCCGTTTATGGTGGATGCCCTGAACTGTGAGCAGGGATGCATTTACGGGACGGCCACCGAGCCGGAGCGGAATACCGAGGACGTGCTGTTCGAAATTAACCGGCTGCGCAATGATTATAAGACAAACCGGAAGAAAAAGGGATTTTCCCATAAAGAGAGCAGTCCGTGGGCCAGGAATCTGTCGCCGGCGGAGCGTCTGGCAAACTTTTATGCACAGTTTTCCGGCCTGCGTCTGGAAGACTTTATCCGCGCCTACACGGACAGGCGGCTTGTGCTCAGGCAGCCTTCTCAGGCGGAGAAAGATCAGATCTTTGAGTCCATGTGTAAGATGACGCAGAAAGAGTGGACGATGAACTGTTCCGCCTGCGGGTATCACACCTGCGAGGATATGGTGGTGGCGATTTATAACGGGGTCAATGTCAAAGATAACTGTATCCACTATGTGAAAGACCAGGTGCAGCGGGAAAAAGAATATATTATCCGCAAAAACGAGGAAGAGCGGGAAGTGCAGCGGCGCAAAAACGAAGAATTCCAGAAGATCTGTTGTACATTCGAGCAGATGCAGGCGTCTCTCTCCGATCTGGCAGCAGGCAATCTGCAGTCGGCAAATGAGGCGACGGCCATGGCGACGGCGGTCAGCGAGCTGAATACATATTGTCAGGCGGTAAAAGAGGAGATCGGTAAGGTTTCCCAGTTCCTGGATGAATATAAAGAGAGCAATCAGGAGATCATCGGCGTGTCTTCGCAGACAAACCTGCTGGCATTGAACGCTTCCATCGAGGCGGCCCGGGCAGGCGAAGCGGGCAGGGGATTTGCCGTGATCGCGGAAGAGGTCAGGACATTGTCTGACAATACCAAACAGTTGATTGAGCGAAACAACGCCAATGGCAATGAACTGATTCCCGCCATCAACCAGTGTATCGAAGATATTAATAAGATTGTCAGCACCGTGCGCAATTTTAACGAAAAAATTACGACAATCGCTGCCAGTGCGGAACAGATTTCCGCGCAGAATGACGTGATTTCCGGTATGGCGACAGAGCTGCAGGAGAATATGCAGCAGCTTGTATAAAGAGAACCCGTTTTGCGGAAATTTCTGTGGAATGAAAAAGGGAGCCGACGGTGTCCGGTTCCTTTTTATCATATGACGGCCGGCAGAGACGGCCGGTAAGAGAGTGTGGGATGCAGGATGCGGAATCAGGAAGTGATCGACCGGCTGGAAGCGGGCGGATATTTGGAACGGGAGGAATGGGCGGCGCTGCTGGCGGATTTCGAT
Source organism: uncultured Lachnospiraceae bacterium (assembly GCA_910585205.1). Taxonomy (GTDB): domain Bacteria; phylum Bacillota; class Clostridia; order Lachnospirales; family Lachnospiraceae; genus VSOB01. Next base: position 6,994 of record CAJUCC010000069.1, on the reverse strand, counting down.
GAATCGGACCGGCTGTATGCGGCGCAGAAGGCGGTGGCAACAGCGAACCGTTACTTTGGCAATCGCATCTATATCCGGGGCCTGATTGAGTTTACGAGCTATTGCAAAAATGACTGCTACTACTGCGGGCTGCGCCGAAGCAATACCAGGGCGGCGCGCTACCGTCTGACGGAAGAAGAAATACTGACGTGCTGCGAGACGGGGTACGGGCTGGGATTTCGGACATTTGTCCTGCAGGGCGGGGAGGACGGCGGGTTTTCGGACGAGCGGCTGTGCGCCCTGATCGGTGCGATCAAAGAGCGCTGGCCTGATTGCGCCCTGACACTGTCTGTCGGCGAGCGGGAAGCGGATGTCTACCGCAGATTTTATGCGGCGGGAGCGGACCGGTACCTGTTGCGCCATGAGACGGCGGATGCGGCGCATTACGGCAGGCTGCATCCGCCGGAGATGTCGCCGGATCACAGGATAGCCTGTCTGGATACCCTGAAGGCGATCGGGTATCAGACCGGGTGCGGATTTATGGTCGGTTCTCCGGGACAGACGCCGGAAACACTGGCCGCCGATATGATGCTGATCGGGAAACTGCATCCGCATATGGTGGGCATCGGACCGTTTCTGCCCCATAAGGATACGCCCTTTGGACGGGAACGGGCGGGGAGCTGTGAACTGACGCTGTTTCTCATAAGCCTGGTGCGCATTATGGAGAAGAATGTACTTCTGCCGGCGACGACGGCGCTTGGCACCGCGCTGCCGGGCGGGCGGGAAGCGGGGATACTGGCGGGGGCCAATGTTGTAATGCCCAATCTCTCGCCGGCGGGGATCCGGGAAAAATATGCGCTATATGACGGTAAAAAGTGTACGGGTGCGGAGGCGGCGGAAGGAATCGACGGGCTGCGGGAACGGCTGAGGCGGCTCGGGTATGAGGTTGTCTCCGGACGCGGAGATTGGAAGGAGTGTAAATAGACGATGGAGCGTGAAATGGAATCCAACTATAATAAACTGTCTCGGAAGGCGGAAGAATTTATCAACGACCGGGAAATACAGGAGACGATGGCATATGCCAGAGAACACAAATCAGACCGCGCGCTGATTTTTTCCCTTCTGGAGCGTGCCAGGGACTGTAAGGGACTGTCGCACAGAGAGGCGGCGGTGCTGCTGGAATGCGATATTCCCGAGGCGAATGCGGCGCTGCGGGATCTGGCGATGGAGATTAAGCAAAAGCTGTACGGGAATCGTATCGTTATGTTTGCGCCGCTTTACCTGTCGAATTACTGCGTCAATGGCTGTACCTATTGTCCGTATCACCGGCAGAACGGGCATATCAGGAGAAAGAAACTGACACAGGACGAGATACGCCGGGAAGTGACCGCGCTGCAGGATATGGGGCATAAACGGCTGGCCATTGAATCGGGGGAAGACCCGGTGAACAATCCGATCGAATATATTCTGGAGAGCATTGACACAATCTATCGCATCCGTCATAAAAACGGCGCTATCCGGCGGGTGAACGTGAATATTGCGGCGACAACGGTGGAAAATTACCGGAAGCTGAAAGCGGCCGGAATCGGCACATATATACTGTTTCAGGAAACATACCACAAGGCGTCTTACGAACGGCTGCATCCGACCGGGCCGAAGCACGATTATGCGTACCATACGGAGGCCATGGACCGGGCCATGGAGGGCGGTATCGACGATGTGGGAATCGGCGTGCTCTTCGGGCTGGAAATGTACCGCTATGATTTTATCGGGCTTTTGATGCACGCGGAACATCTGGAAGCCTGTCAGGGTGTGGGGCCGCATACGATCAGTGTCCCCCGGGTGTGCCCGGCGGACGATATTGACAGGGCTGATTTTACCAATGCGGTTCCCGACGCAGTATTTGAAAAGATTGTGGCGCTGATTCGGATTGCCGTGCCGTATACCGGGATGATTATTTCCACGAGAGAATCCCGCGCGTCCAGAGAGCGTGTGCTGCGCCTGGGCATTTCCCAGATCAGCGGCGGTTCCCGGACAAGCGTAGGCGGCTATGTGGAGGAAGAGACAGCGGCGGAAAATTCCGCGCAGTTTGATGTCAGTGACAGACGTTCTCTGGATGAGGTGGTGGACTGGCTGATCGGCCTTGGGTATGTCCCGAGCTTTTGCACGGCCTGCTATCGGGAAGGGCGGACGGGAGATCGGTTTATGACACTGTGTAAATCCGGCCAGATTTCCAACTGCTGCCATCCGAATGCGCTGATGACATTGAAGGAATATCTGGTGGACTACGCGTCGGCAGAGACAAAAGCCGCCGGAGAGGCTTTGATTGCGCGCGAGCTTTTGCATATTCCGAACCCGGTTGTCCGTCAGAAGGCGGCGGCATATATTGCGCAGATCGAGGGCGGCGAACGGGATTTCAGATTTTAGTGCGGACATCGGAACGAAAAGGAGACAGGGCGATGAGCTTACAGGAAACACCTTCGGGAAACCGGATACACATTGGATTTTTTGGCAGGCGCAACAGCGGCAAGTCTTCTCTGCTGAACGCGTTCTGCGGGCAGTCGGTGTCCATCGTATCGGCGCAGGCGGGGACGACGACGGATCCGGTCAGCAAGCCGATGGAGATACACGGGCTCGGGCCCTGTGTCCTGATCGATACGGCAGGGTTTGACGATACCGGGGAACTGGGCAGGAGCCGGGTCGACAGCACGGAGCGGGCGGCGGAAAAGACGGAGATTGCGCTGCTTTTGTGCGGTGGAGGCGAAGGGGAAACGGGGCTTTCCATGGACTTGGAAGCGGCATGGCATGCACGTTTCGGAGAGCAAAAGATTCCCGTTATTCCGGTTGTGAGCAAAGGGGATCTGACGGCGGACGCCCGGGCGGCTGCCAAAGCGGTTGCGGATTGTCTGGGTGAAACGCCTGTGATTGTCAGCGCCAGGACGGGCGCGGGCCTGGATGAGCTGCGGGAGCGTCTGCTGCGCGCTCTGCCGGAAGGATACGGAAACCGGAGCATCACCGGAGAGCTGGCGCAGGCCGGCGATATGGTGCTTCTGGTCATGCCGCAGGATATACAGGCGCCCGCGGGGCGGCTGATTCTGCCGCAGGTGCAGACGATCCGGGAGCTTTTGGACAAAAAATGTATGGTAATCAGCGTGACGACCGACGGGCTGGAAGATGCGCTGGCTGCCCTGCAGGCGCCGCCGAAACTGATTATTACGGATTCGCAGGCGTTTCGGACGGTCAGTGAGAAAAAACCGCCGGAAAGCCTTTTGACCTCTTTTTCCGTATTGTTTGCGGCGCAGAAGGGGGATATTGCATATTATAAAGACAGTGCGGCGGCGATCGGCAGACTGACAGCGCAGTCGCGGGTATTGATTGCGGAGTGCTGCACACATGCGCCGCTGGAAGAGGACATCGGCAGGGTGAAGCTGCCCCGGATGCTGCGGCAGCGGTGCGGTGCGGGCCTGACGGTGGAGATTGTCAGCGGCACGGATTTTCCGGCGGATCTGGCCGGATATGATTTGATTATCCAGTGCGGCGCGTGTATGTTTAACCGCAGATATGTGATGGCGCGGATAGCGCGCGCCAGAAGCCAGGGCGTGCCCATGACCAATTACGGCGTGGCGATTGCATGGCTTGCCGGGATTCTGGACAGTGTATCGATATAACAGTCAGTGGATGTGACAGATGCGGGGGAGAGAAAATATATGGAAAAGAAAGCGGAATGGGAAGTGGGGGGATTTCAGTTCGGTTCGGAAAAGGATGCCGCGCTGGCCAGGGGCGAACAGGAAAAGATTGCCTATCTGGAAAAACGGCTCCGCTACGACGATCCCGAAAGCATTCTTCTGATATATAATAAAACGATTGAGAATCATATATTTCAGACGCCGGTGGGGTTTCAATATCTGCAGAAACTGAAAGATTTTCTGATTTCAAAAAATCTCGGTACCCGGGCCAAAGGCATTCCCCTGTACCAACAGTACAGTTTCCGGATTGAGGAAGAACCGGCGCCGCGGATCGCAAAACAGCGGGTGGCGCCGAGCCAGTATCGGGAATTGCGTGCCAGACTGCGCAGATCCGTGATTTTGAATATAATTCTCGTACTTTTGGTGATTGCTTTGTTTATCATTACCTATACCGGGAAAAATGCCAATATTCTGAATTACGAAAAGGTTCTGACAAACCGGTATGCGGGATGGGAACAGGAGCTGACAGAGCGGGAAGCGGCCATACGGGAGAAAGAGCGCGCCCTGCATCTGGAAGAATAAACAGCAGGTAAGGAGAACATTATATGGAGCAGCAGAAGATTCTGGTAGTAGACGATGAGAGCAGGATGCGGAAACTGGTAAAAGACTTTCTGACAAAGAGCGGCTATGCGGTGATTGAGGCGGGCGACGGCAGCGAGGCGCTGGATCTGTTTTTTCAGCAGAAAGATATTGCGCTGATTTTGCTGGATGTGATGATGCCGAAGATGGACGGCTGGCAGGTATGCCGGGAGATTCGGGCGTATTCACAGGTGCCGATTATTATGCTGACGGCCAAATCGGATGAGCGCGACGAGCTGACCGGGTTTGAACTCGGCGTGGACGAATATATTTCCAAGCCGTTCAGCCCCAAAATACTGGTGGCGCGGGTGGAAGCCATTCTGCGCCGGACGGGGCAGAGCGGGCAGAACGTTATCCTGCGCGGCGGCGGGATTGTCCTCGACAAAGGCGCCCACCAGGTGATGATCGATGACAGCCCCGTGGATCTGAGCTATAAAGAGTTTGAACTGCTGGCATATTTTATGGAAAACAAAGGCATTGCCCTCTCGCGGGAAAAGATTCTGAATCATGTATGGAACTATGACTATTTCGGCGACGCCCGGACGATTGATACCCATGTCAAGAAACTGCGCAGCAAGATGGGGACAAAAGGCGATATGATTAAGACGATATGGGGGATGGGATATAAGTTTGAGGGAGAGTAAGACCGATGTCAGACAACACCATTATCCTGTACGGTATCCCGGCGTACGGACATATTCACTCCAATCTGTATCTGGCCGGTTCGCTGGCGGCGGAGGGCTTCCGGGTGATATATTATGCCACGGAGCCGTTCCGGGCGGTGATCGAGGCGAACGGTTGTGAATACCGTCCGTATTCGTTTCTGTCCGGGCCGCCGGATTTATCGGACGGAAAACGGATTTTAAAGTTGTACCGGCTGCTGTTACAGTATACGGCGGAAATGCTGCCGGGGCTTGTGGAAGACGCCCGGCGGGATTCGCCCTGCGCCGTGATGTTTGATTCTCTGGCGTTGTGGGGACGCGCCGTGGGCCGGATGCTGCATGTGCCGGTGTTCAGTTTCTACAGCATTGCGGCGATCAGCCGTCCGGGCGGCGCCGGCCTGTGGCGTTATGCCGCGGGATTTGCCGGCGGGTTTTTCCGGTATGTGGGAGAACTGCCGCGGGCCTTTTCGCTGCGCCGTGATTTGCACAAGACAGGTGTCCGGGATCTGGGGCTGTTTTCCGTATTGATGGGTACGGGAGATTATAATCTGATGGGGTATGCCCGGCGTTTTCAGCCGGGCGGATTGCGTTTCGGGAAAGCGTATCATTTTCTCGGCCCGCTGGCAGTTTACCGGACGGTCGTGGAGGAAAATGATTTTGTCTGCCCGGCGGGGCCGCTTGTCTATGTGTCCCTGGGCACGGTATTTAACGAAAACCGTGCATTGTTCCGCGAAATTGTCAGACAGTTTGGAGCGGGCGGACCGGGAGACGGTTTTCCGTACCGGGTTGTAATCGCCGGTATGATGGGAATGGGCGGGACGGAACCGCTGCCGGAAAATATTATCATGCGGCCGTTTGTAAGGCAGGCGGAAATTATGAAACGCGCGGCGCTTTTCGTGACGGCGGGCGGGATGAACAGCATTCACGAGGCGCTATACTATCGTGTGCCGTGCCTGCTCGTGCCCGGGCAGGGAGAACAGTGCATCAATGCCATGCGGTTTGAAAAACTGGGGTTCGGCCGGATACTGCGGGACGTTTCTGCGCTGCGCCGGGAAGCGGAACAGGCGATGCGGCTGCGGCAGAGCTGGCGGGAAGCGGTGCGGGAGGAATTGCTGGCGGTGCATGTGGATGAGGCGCTGGCGCTGTTTCGGCGCAGCCGGCATGATACGGGATAAGGGGGTTATATGGGAGAACGTATGACAAAGAAGACAGTTTTGGTAACGGGTGCGACCGGATTTCTGGGGGAATATGTGGTGCGGCGGCTTTTGCCGGATTACCGGGTGCTGGCAATGGGGCGCAACCGGGAGCGGGGCGCATATCTGGAACGTCTGGGCGCGCGGTTTTGCGAAGCGGATTTTACGGAGAAAAGCTGTGCGCGGTTTTTCCGCGGCGTGGATTATGTGATTCATGCGGGCGCGCTTTCCACAGTATGGGGAACGTGGGAGGACTTTTACCGGACCAATGTAAAAGGGACGGCGCGCGTGGCGCGGCTCTGCCGCCGGTGTCATGTCAGGCGGCTTGTATACATATCGTCTCCGAGTATTTACACGCAGAAACGGGACCGCTGTCAAATCCGTGAGACGGACGCGCCGGAACGAAATGACCTGAATTTTTATATCCGTTCGAAACTGCTGGCGGAGCGGGAAGTGATGCGCTGGCATGCGCGGGGACTGGAAACCGTAATTTTGCGGCCCAGAGGGCTGATCGGCATCGGGGATACGTCGCTCGTGCCCCGGCTGCTGCGGGCCAATGGGCGTATCGGTATTCCGCTCTTTGGCGGGGGCAGATTCCCGGTCGACCTGACGAGTGTGGAAAATGCCGCGCTGGCATGTGTATTGGCCATGACGGCGAACGGGGCGTCCGGGGAGATTTTCAATATCACGAACGGGGAGCCGACCGCTTTTCGAACGCTTCTGGAAACGTTTCTGGAGAGCATCGGGGAACGGCCGCATTACCTGCGGCTGCCGTTCGGTCTGGTGTACGGTCTTTCGTGTTGCATGGAACGGATGTGGCGGATGCTGCCGCTTT
>CAJUCC010000068.1 GCA_910585205.1 uncultured Lachnospiraceae bacterium | reverse complement strand
TTCCTGTTCCGCCAGCTTTTTCACAAGCGGATTATTGTAGTTGAAATACAAAACCGCCGCCGTATCGGTCGGAATTTCCGCCGTAAAAGCGTCCAGCATTTGAAAAAACATGGAATCCGCCTGTAGGCGGGATGCGGCAATCTGACGTTTCAGCAGGATTTTCTCATCCATCAGATAAAACGTGGGCTGATGATTCGGCGAGAAATATTTCAGCTCCGCCCGGCAGTCATACGCTTTTAAAATACGGTTTGCCGCCTTCTGGAAAAAAAAGCTGTCGTCCTGATCTTCCGGTGTCAGATCCCGCATCAGATCTTCCACATTCCAGTCATCGACCGGATGCACCTGAATGTCGTATTCTTCTCCGAGCCTGCGCAGCAGTTCTATGGAATGCACATACGACACATTAATCAGCATCCGATCCTGTGCAAAAAACAACTGCGACAGCTGCTTATATTTTGACTCCGTAGGCGCATAGACGAGCGGTTCCCCCAGAGAACGCAGATCATACCCGGTCTGAACCCCCCGTGTCGTCTCAAATTCGCAGTAATCCACCAGCGTGCGGAACAGCTTGGGCGTCGCCAGCGCCAGAGACATCAGCGTCAGACGATGGATACGGAAAAAGGTATCAAACAATTCCGTCCGCTCTTCCGCCAGCTCACTGATATAGGCAATCAGACTGTCTTCTATCGTTTCCCGGGCTTCCTCCAATACCTCGTCCACATAAAACCCTTCCCGGGAAGCCGTGGGACGCAGATCCGTGGCATTGATAATACAGCGGGTAAATACCGCCCAGTCGGGAATCAGATTATCCCCTTTTTCGGTTAAAAGCATATTTTTCAGATAGATCCTGTGATTGCCCCTTGCAGACGGCAGCACCGGATACCGTACCACATATGCCACACCGGAGACATTCCCCCGTTCGGAACGCAGCGGGATGCAGTCCAGAAACTGCTCTTCAAACATCATCTGTCCGAATAACAGCAGTTCCTGTTTATTGGTATCGCGTCCGTCCCACGGCAGATAGATCGGATTGATCTGTTCCTCCTGTCCCTGTATGCGGACAATAACCGGGAACGGCAGCAGCATACCATAGTACGTCAGCAGACGGCGAACCGTCTTCTCGGTAAAATAACTTTCGCGGCCCGGTTTTGCCGTCAGAATCACCTGTGTGCCGCAGGCCATGTCCCCTTCGCCAAGCGTTTTTTCTTCCAGACGCCGGATCGTGTAAGTTCCGTCCGGTTTTCCCTGCCATGCAAGCACCGGCGCGTCTTCCGACTTGCACGATCTGGTCCGCATATGGATTTCATCCGATACCATAAAGCAGGAAAGCAGACCGATGCCAAACCGGCCGATATAGTCCGTGCGAATCCGTCCGTCCGCGGGATTGCGCTTGGATGACTCACCGATAATGGCCAGAAACTGATGAATCTCCTCCTCCGTCAGTCCCTGCCCGTTATCCGAAAAAATCAGTTTGTTGCCCTCTTCAATCTCGAGTACAATCTTTCCCGCGGCGCTCTCCCCGCCCGGAACTCCGCCGTCATGCCGGTTTTCCCGCGCCCACAGCTTCCGACCGGTTATGGCATCCACGCCGTTTTGCAGAAGTTCCCTGATATATACGTCAGGACTGCTGTACAGATGATCCGATAAAATCTCGATCATTCCGCCCAGATTTACCTGAAAACGATAGTCTTCCATCACAACTCTCCCCCTTGTGCCTTTTTACATTTAATTATACAAATGTTTTCGGCAAATGGCAATCATTTGCGTGTCCGCGGCTCTCCTGACAGGTGAAATACAGGATCTGATATGTCTGCGCCGTCTTTTCCAGAAACGCCAACGCTCCTTTCAGCTTTCGGTCATCGAGCGAAGCGAACGGATCGTCAAAAATAACAAACGGTTTTTCCTCCCGATACATGGCCTCCACAAGCGCCATCCGCATGCAGATCCCGGTCAGATCGCGGTATCCTTCGCTGAAAAAGCGCATCTCTCGCTGCATTCCCGCTTCGTCGGCCGTTATTTCCATATTGGCATCCATGTGATAGCGCCCGGCATCGCCGCCGGCTATGTCCGTATAATACCTGCCAAAGCTCTCCAGCATAGGCCGCATATATTTTGCCGTAAAAGAAATTTTCGCCTGTTCGAGAAAAGCCCTGGTCTGTTTCAGCAGTTGATATTTTTTTCGTTCTCTGTCGTATGTCTCCTGTAAAACGGTCAGGCTTTCCGCCGCTTCCTGCGTCTTGTCCCATTCTTCCCGCAGACGGTCCAGTTCCCGGTTATCCCGGATCCGCTGCTCATACAGACGATCCGACTCCTGATCGATTTCCCGCAGCCTTTCGGCAATCGCCCGCTCCTCGCCCTCCACGGGTTCCTGCGGGATTTCCTGCCGCAGCAGATCCGTATTTTCGGCCTGTTCGAAATCTTTTTTTTCTTTTTCCGCTTTCTCACATTCCGACAGGCAACTCTGCACCGTCTGTAAATGCCGCTGTATCACAAGAAGCTGACCGTGCAGATCCTGCTCCGGCACCAGGAAAAGCGTGCGCAGATACGCCTGCAGTCCGTCCCGCGTCTCCCGGTATTCCTGCATGGAACGGCAAAAGTTTTCTTCCTTTTCCGTTAATACCGCATAACGCTGCAGCGTTTCCCGCACCCGGTGCAGCCCCTGCAGAATTTCCCCCTCGCCGGTACAGCCAATGCCCTCTCCCGCCAATACCGTCTCCGCTTTTCCGCGCACGTTTGCAATATACTGCTTGTCTTTTTCTATTTCCCGCCGCAGCGCAACCGCGTCTTCCCCCGGCGGTGCCTGCCCCATATCTTTCTGTTTCCGTTTGCCGGCAAGGAAAAAAACGGCAAGCACAACCCCCGCGGCCACGGCCAAAAGCCCCGATGGCAGCCCTTTCCAAAGCGCCAGAGCCAGACCGGCGGCACCAGTCAAAATACCGGCGGCAATCCCCGCCGAAAGGCGGTTTTTCTGTGCTTTGTCCTTCTTTGAAGCCGCCTGCGCCGCTTCCGTGCGCATCTGATACGCCGCCTGCTTTTTTTCCAGATCACGCTGCCTGTCAATACAGACGCTCCACTCGGCAATCAGCGCTTCCAACTCCTCACGGTCCGGCAGAGCAGCCCCTTCTCCGCTGCCCGGCCCTCTCTCCAGGCGCGCCTTTTCCGCCGCTTCCTCTTGCGTCAGCCGGTAAACGTTTGCCGTTTGCTCCATTGCGGTAAGCTCTGCGCTCCCGGTCAGATACCGTTCCAGCTCTGCCTGCCGCGGAAGATCGCCCGGAAAAAAGGCCCGCGCCCCATCCAGCCGGCGCCGGCGCTCCGCCGCTTCCCGGCACAATCCCTCATAGGCCGCTCTCTTTGCCCGTATTTCCCTGCCGGCACTGATCTCTCTTTGCCGGCAGAGCAGCGCCGCCTGTTCCTCTCTCCGCTCTTTTTGCTGCGCGATTTTCCCGCGGATCCGGCATTCGGCATCTTCGATCGCCTCTCCCAGACTCTGCCTGCCTCTTACGATTTCCTGCAGCCTTCCCAGTTCTTCCTTCATTTTGGAAAGTGATCCCGTTTTCCGCATCGGGCTCATCTGATTCAGAACGCCCGTAAGCCGTTCATGTACCGTGTCATATCGGTTCATATCGTCCGCAGTCAGCGCCAGATCGCCGATCTTGGCGTGAATATCATCCGTAACGGATGTTATGCAATCCCGCTGGGAGAGAAAAACCGTCCTGCAAAACGACTGACTGTCAAGCTGAAACAATTCCTCTCCCACCGCGGCGCCGTAGCGGTCACTCTCCAGATTCGTGGACTGTATCCGCAGTTTGAAACAGTCTTCCTTCTCTTTTGTCCCGAATGTCCGCTCGATCACATAGCGTTCGCCTGCCGCTTCAAATGTCAGCCGCCCGCCATATACACCGCCCTGCCATGGCCGGTAGCGTTTGCGCTCGTTTTTCAGTTCGTCACGGGATTTTTCGTTTTCGAATCCATAAAACATCACCCGGATAAAAGCAGCCAGCGTGCTTTTGCCCCACCCGTTTTCTTCGCAGATGATATTGCAGCCCGGCAGAAACGTTACCGGCTTCTGGCTGAGCTTCCCGAAATTTTCTATGTAACAATCGATCAGCCGCATGTGCGCCCCTCTCTATATGAAATCTTCCCCCGCCAACGCCTGCAGGCCATAGCGGATAATCGTCCCCTTATCCGCTTCCTCCAGATCCGCGCCGGATACCAGTCTTACAAATTCACCTTTCAGGGATTCGTCGCGTGCATAGGTATGGTAATCCACATGTACCGTTGTCTCATCGCATATCGTTATAAAATAACATATGTCCTCCATTTTTCTCGTGAGCAAATCGAGATTTTTTTCACAGGCGACATCCACACTGCCCTTTAATATAATTTTTAATAAATTTTTTTGCCCAAAATCCTGTTTTGCTAAATCTTGTTTTAATTTTTCCGATATTTCTGTGGTCGTCATGCATCCCGAAATATCGGATTCCACTGTATACAGACACCGCTCAGCAATCGGGATCAACGTCTGTGTAAAGGTTCCCGATTCCGCGTCAATATCCAGAAGCACAAACCCATGTGCGCCACATTCATCAAATCCCCGGCCTTCCAGACAGCCGGCATAACAATAGCTTCCCCGGCTGTCCAGTGTCCCTGTCTGATATGTGTGGATATGGCCCAGAGCGAGATAATCGATTCCTTTGTTGCGCAGTTTTCGAAGCCGAATGGTTTCCGCGCCGCTTTTCGCGTGTTCCGACGTCTGTCCGTGGAGTACCACAATATGAAACCGGTCCCGGTTCATGGGGACGGCATCATAGACTGTCGTGGTATTTTCCCGGTTCAGTTCCACCCCGGATATGGCGATCTCCTTTCCGCCCGTTTCCAAAACATATGTTATCCAATTATCGGAAAAGAGCTTCAGATTATCCGGTGTATCCTCCGGTCCTCCCGGAAAATTTCCCGTGTCATGATTGCCCCGCAGATAGTAAAAGCTCAGACCGGGGTTCGCGGTGATTGCCGCTTTCACCGTATTGACTGCCGTCGCCGAAATTTTCTTTGTATCAAACAGATCACCCGCAATGATAATGCCCTTTACATCATGAGAACCGGCATACGAAACCATTCGTTCAAATGTATGTAAAAGCTCCGCCCTTCGTTCCCGTGCCTTTTCCCGGCCCAGCCTGGAAGCCATGGAGGCGTCCAGATGCAGGTCCGCACAATGTATTAATTTCATATGTATCCCTTCTTTTCCGCGCTCTTACCACACACGCCATCCATACAGTCCCGAAAGCACCGGTACATACTTGTATCTTTCCGTAACCGCATGATATTGTTCTGCCGATGTACGCGCATCATTGACCGAATATTCGAGCACATATTCCGCTTCACGGATTGTTTCTTCCGTAAAGGGAATGTCATTTTCATCATAAAAGAGAGCCGCATTTTGCAACAGTTCTGCTTCCCCGTATGTTGACGCCGACTGCCTGATACCCAAAAATGTATTTTCGCAAACCGCCCGTCCGTCTTCCAGTTCATACACCGCTCCGCCGAACGCACTCCCGTCAAAGCCGCCCCAGTTCCCTTCCGTTCCCACTTTCCATGTACTCGTCTGTGTGTCATACCAGAAACATACATAGTCGCCCCGCAGAGAACCACCGCATTCAAATCCGGTAATCAGCTGTTCTGCCTGTCCGTTTCTGACGATAAACAGACCGCTGTACGATTCCGGGAAATTCAAGCGCCGCCACGGTTCGGCATAAAAATACAATATCTGCTCCCCGCCGATCCGGTACAGCCTGCTTTGCTTCCGATACTGCCGCATCGCCGCCAAATCCTGCGTATTTCCCGAACCGCCGTCCGAGACGGTGATCGTTCCGTTTTGGAGAAATTCCGCAAACGCCCCGGCCTGCGGCGTAATCTGATTGGTCAAAAGCGCTTCCTCCGGCCTCCGCCCGCCCTCATATCCTGTTCTGACTAACATTCCGTTATCCAGAAGATACGTGCATTCCGCGCCATACACGGAATCGGACCATCTGTAACCGGAGACAACCTGCGCTCCCTCTCTGTCCAGAATCCGTTTTCCCCGGGCCGACTCCGCTTCATATCCGTCTCCCAGCTCCCGGATATTGAGATACTCTCCGCTATGAATCCGCTCTCCCTGACTGTTGTACAGTTCCGCCGTATCTCCTGTCCAGACAGCCATGGAGCCGTCGGAAAACAGTCGGATTCTGTCATACATCACGGAAATTTCCGGCGTGCCGTCATACCGGATCACACCGTATTTTCCGTCCAGCTCCGCGACTGCCCGCTCTCCGGTAAACTCCGACAGGCTGTCATAGACCACCGGTATTGATACCGAAAGATCCGCTGCATCCAGAAACCCCACGTTTCCCGTTTCCGCATCGGTAACACACAGCCCATCCCCCATATCCACATATCGGATCTCGCTGTACCGAAACGGTACTTTTACCTGTCCTGTCAAATCCAATACACCATAACGGTTATTTTCATCTTTCACTATCGCCAGACCCTTATCCGGTATGGGAGTGACATGGGAATAAACCGGCTCCAAAACGGTTTGCCCGTTTTTGTCCACCAGCCCGCGTTTTCCGTTGTCCTGCCAGATGCAGAACAGATCGCCGCACTCCCATATCCGATCCCATCCGCCCGAAAATATTTCGTTTCCCGCTCTGTCAAAGCAGTCAAACCGGTCATCTCTCTGCGCAATAATATGGGATTCCTCCAGTTGAATACTGTTGTATGCCGGCGGGACAATCTCCCGGCCGTCTTTTCCGATTACACCGAAAAGGCCGCCCCTTCGCACGATTGCAAGCCCATGCTCAAAATATCCGGCATCGTCATAGACCGGATCAATGACCGTCTTACCGGTTCGATCCATATATCCGTACCGCCCGTCCCTGCTGAAATAGGAAAGCCCTTCCCGAAAAGAGCTGACGCTCTCACAGTCCGTCAGCTCCGCAATCATATTTCCCGTCCGGTCGATCAGGCCGTATACCCCGTCCTGCGAAACATAAGCCGCCCCTTCCATAAAAGGCGATGCCTGATCGTACACAAAAGGCAGCACTGTTTCACCGGCTTTTCCGATATATCCGTATTTTCCGTCCAGACACACGCAGGCCGTCCCTTCGGAGAAAGGTGATGCTTCGCTGTAAATGCAGGGCGTTATCGCTTCCCCGTTCTCCGACAGATAACCATAAGAACTCCCGTTGCTGTAACAGTAAAATCCCTCCGAACAGATCGCCCATTCGATCGTTTCCCCGTCCGACGGCACGGCAGCAACCGGACCGGGCGTTGCCTCACCGGCAGACTGCTGCCTCTGCCCGCTCTCTCCGTCTCTGTTTTCCCCGCCTTCTTTTTTCCTGTCGCCGTTCTTCGCAATCTCCGGCGCAACCGCTTCGCTTTTCAAATGTGCTGTATGAATGCAGCCGGTCAAAAACGCGGCCGCCATCCCCGCCGTTATGCAGAAAATAACTTTGTTGGCCTTATTTCGCAACATATTTTTTACCATTTTCATCGGTTCTTTGGAATCTCACACGCCCGCTTTTTTACAAATATCCCCAAGGCAGCACTTGTCGCAGGCAGGGTGGGTCCGCGCCGTGCATACCGCTCTTCCGTGCTCGACAAGTCGATGGCAGAAGTCGCTGCCCTCCTCGGGCGGAACGATTTTCCACAGTTCCTTTTCAACCTTTGCAGGCTCTTTTATGCCGTCCACCAGCCCCATACGGTTTACCAGGCGGATGCAATGGGTATCCGTCACTATGGCAGGTTTTCCAAACACATCCCCCATAATCAGATTTGCGCTTTTCCTGCCCACCCCCGGCAGTGCCAGAAGTTTATCAAAATCACCGGGGACCTTTCCTTCATATGTATCCCGAAGTATTTTCATACAGGCGTTAATGTCTCTCGCCTTGCTCCTCCCCAGTCCGCACGGACGGACAATCTCTTCAATTTCTTCCACAGACGCCTCCGCCAGTGCACTGACATCAGGAAACACCCGATAGAGTTCTTCCACCACGACATTCACTCTTGCATCCGTACACTGTGCCGCCAGCCGTACGCTGACCAGCAGTTTCCACGCCTGGTCATAATCCAGCGTGCAGCCCGCATCGGGATATTCCTGTTTTAATCTCTCAATGATTTCCAAAGTACGCTGTTTTTTTGTCATATGTATCTCCTTTGCCTGCTACTATTATACACGGGCTTACGGCAAATTACAATAAACCAAGGCGCCATACAAAGGCATCATATCAGACGATGCCAAAAAGAGAATGGCAGCTTTCCATGCAAAGAAAACCGCCATTCTCAAACTCATGTGGAAATTAAACTAATGAAAAATAACCTGTATAACGGTTCCCTGCCCGGGACTGCTCTGTAAGTCAATTTTTCCATTCAAATATTGTACCGCATGTTTTACAATGGAAAGCCCTAATCCCGTTCCGCCGGATGTAGTGGCTGACGATCGACTGATCCTCTATCAGCGTATGTCCAATCAGCCAGCCGGCACATACGCCAAAAAAATGATTGACCGCCTCCTCCGAATAGCCCGTCAGTTCCAGTTCCTTCTCAAGTGCCAGCAGTGTTGTTTCACGAAAGTTTTTATGTATGCGCATATGTGTTTTAAGTCCGGCATACCCGACAGATGCCATACATTCTTCTTCATCCTGAAAATGTCTCACCGCATGATCTTTAAAATATTTTACCGTCTCCTGACAAACCCAGAGCCTTTTTGTCTCCTGCTGTCCGAACGCAAACAGCTTATTGAGAATGCGGAACAACTTTTTATGCTCTTTATCAATAGCATCCACCCGACACTATACCGGTTGTTCCATACTAATTGATTTTCCATATATCTTCCTTCCTCCCGTTTTTACATTAACCCTTTTACCGGAATATCTATTTTATTATAGCAAAAATAACGGCACTCCCATTTCGTATTTTACGCAAACTCCGCTCAGTTCTTCGCATGTGCCGTAAACAGCGTTTTTGAGCAAAATGCCGGTTTACAATTCTTTAAAATAGTATATAATACCCGTCCAGAGCATTTTCAGCCCGTGGGACGAAATGAAATAACGCGGAAATCACGGGCTGGGGATGCAGGGCATACCGGTCTTGCGAAAACAACAGGAGGTACGATCGGCTGCCATCCGGGCAACGGGATTTTTCTGATTATGATGCTGCAAGATGACCAGTCTTATTCTTCTTTATTTTCAAGAATATCTGTTCCTTTTCACCTTTATTTATGGTACGGCTGTCCATAACATACCTAAATGCGAAAAATCTCGTAATATGATTAAGGACAGAAAATCTTTAAAATTTTCTGCCCTGTGATGCCCTGCTTTTAAATGATATGATACTCCAAATAAAGTTCCTGACGATACTCTTTATCCTGTGATACTTTGATAACGTCTGATAAACGGCCATCTTCACTTAAAAGTATTATTAATTTTGCCAACATTTCCTCACCTTTTTTCACATTCTCCTGGTCTCTCATCAACAACGTCATATACTCATGCCTCCATTCTCTATTCTTCTTGGCCTCTTTTACCGCTTCTTCCAATCTCTCCACATAGGCATCCTTCGGCTTCTTCCCTGCCACATAGTCAAGGAACGCCTTTAATTCATCACTCACATCATCCACAGTTCCTTTTGCATTGAGAAATATCTTAACAGCCTCATCACCCATAGAAATGCTGCCGTCTTCTTTACAGATATTTTCAAACGTATAAATATGCCGTCCTTTCCCGTATAAATCGAATGGACAGATAAATATAACATAGCTTCGCTTTAACTCATCATAAAGCTGCCCTTTATCAATAAGCTGC